>NZ_AQPL01000012.1:0-91790 GCF_000395345.1 Cupriavidus sp. WS
CGGCGGCGGGCGCCCGCCGACCGCCGCTTCGGGATGCCTCAGGCGGCACCCGCCGCGCCCGGCGCAAGTGCGGCGCTGGCCAGCACGCAGGCCGCCAGGTCCCACAAGGCGTAGCCCACGCTCTTGAACACCAGCGGGCTGCCGCCGCGCGCGCGCAGCGCGTCGGCCGCGAGGATGGCCTGCTCGAACGGCTGCACGGTGGCCCAGTCGATGCCGGCCTGCAGCAGGTCGCCGGCCTCGTCCTCGATGCCGAACAAGGTGTCGGCCAGCAGCCGGCCGCTGGCCGACGCGGCCCGGCACAGCGCCGGCGGCAGCTCGCACATCTCGGGGCGGAAGGCGCCCACCGCGGCGATGAAGTGGTCGTCGCGCCACAGGCCGCTGTCGAGGTCGGGCAGCACCGGCGCCAGGCTGGAAGTCACCGTGACCACCATCGACACCCGCGGCAGCACCGCGCGCACGTCGTCCACCGCCTGCGCCTCGGTGCCGAGCGCGCGCGCGTGCGCGGCCAGCGCCCCGGCCTTGGCGGCGGTGCGCGAGTGCAGCCACACGCGGCGCGGCGCCAGCCCGGCGATGAAGGCTTCGAGATGGGTCAGCGCCTGCACCCCGGCGCCGACGATCAGCAGCTCGCCGTCCGGGCGCGGCGCGAACCGCTGCGCGGCCAGCAGCGAGACCGCCGCGGTGCGCCGCCCGGTCACGGTGGGCCCGTCCAGCAGCGCCAGCCGCCGGCCGGTATGGGCGTCGGCCACCACCACTTCGCCGAGGATGCTGGGCAGGCCGCGGCGCGGGTTGTCCGGATGCACGGTGATGTTCTTGGTCATCACCAGCTCGCGGTTGCAGGCCGGCATCACCAGCAGCGTGCCCGCGCCGCCTCCGGCGTCGCCCACCGGCAGGGCGATGCGCGGCGGCGCCGTGGCGGTGCCGGCGCGCAGCTCGGCCAGCATGTCGGCGATGGCGCGCGCCAGTTCCGGGTATGGCAGGCGGGCGGCGGTCTGGTCGGCGTCGAGCGGGGCGAGGGACACGGCGGGTGGCTCCGGAAGCGGTTTGCGATGCGGGATTATCCGCGATTGCCGCCCTTCCCCGCTCGCCCGTTCAGCGCGCCAGCAGCGGCATGACCTGTTCCGGATAGCGCGTACCCGCCGCTGCGTCGGGCGGGAACACGGCGTCGATCGCCGCCAGGTCGGCCGCGTCCAGCGTCACGTCCAGCGCGCCGAGGTTGTCGTCGAGGTTGGCCACGCGCCGCGTGCCGGGAATCGGCACCACGTCCTCGCCGCGCGCCAGCACCCAGGCCAGCGCCAGTTGCGCCGGCGTACAGCCCTTGCCGCGCGCGATGTCCCTGACCTTGTCGGCCAGCGCCAGGTTGCGCGCGAAGTTCTCGCCGACGAAGCGCGGGCTGGCGCGGCGGTAGTCGTCGGTGGCGAAATCGTCCGGGCTGCGGATCGCGCCGGTGAGAAAGCCGCGCCCGAGCGGACTGTACGGCACGAAGGCCACGCCGAGCCGCCGGCAGGTGACCAGGATGCCCTGCGCGCCGCCCGCCTCCACGTCGCGCGTCCACAGCGAATACTCGCTCTGCAGCGCGGCGATCGGGTGCACCGCGTGCGCGCGCTCGAGCGTGCCGGCGCCGGCCTCCGACAGGCCCAGCCAGCGCACCTTGCCCGCGCGCACCAGCTCCGCCATCGCGCCCACGGTTTCCTCGATCGGCACCTGCGGGTCCACGCGGTGCTGGTAGTACAGGTCGATGTGGTCCAGGCCGAGCCGCTTCAGGCTGGCGTCGCAGGCGGCGCGCACGTACTCGGGGCGCCCGTCGACGCCGCGCGCCACCGGGTTGGCCGGATCGCGCACGATGCCGAACTTGGTGGCCAGCACCACGCCGTCGCGGCGGTCGGCGATGGCGCGGCCGACCAGGCGCTCGTTGGTGTGCGGGCCGTAGATGTCGGCGGTGTCGATCAGGTTGACCCCGCGCGCCAGCGCATGGTGGATGGTGCGGATCGATTCGGCGTCGTCGTGCGCGCCGTAGAACTCGCTCATGCCCATGCAGCCGAGGCCGAGCGGAAAGACTTCGGGGCCGTGGCGGCCCAGCTTGCGTAATGCGGTCATGCCCACTCCTGGAAAGACGTTGGCGGAACACCGGCGGGCAGCGGCCCGCCCGCGCATGGCGCGCCCGCACGGCAGCGGGGGCGCGCAACCCTGGCAGCATAGGCCGGATCGGCGCCGCGTGCCGGCCTGCCGCCCCCGTGCCGCTCAAGCGCCTCAGCCGCGCGGCGCGCCCTTCGCCACCGCGCCGCGCACCTCGATGCCGATGCGGTCCACCACCTTGCCGCCGGCGTCGAGCAGCTCCACCCGGTGCCGCCCCGGCCACGGAAACCACGCCATCTGCGCGCCGCGCCCGAGCGGCTTGCCGTCGACGCGCCAGCGCACGCCCTGCGCCGCCCGCCCGCCCGCGCCCTCGGCGCGGAACCAGACCCGCTGCGCCGCCGGCGGGATGTCCGGGTCGAGCGCGAACACGGTGCCATCGGCGGGACTGCCGATGGCGGGCACGCCATCCCGCGCTGGCGCCACGCCAGCCACGTCGACCCCATCGACCCCATCGACCACGCGCATGGCCGTGCCCGCGAGGAACACTTCCTCGCGCGCCGGCTCCAGGTCGCCGGCAAAGCGCAGCGCCACGCGTTCCACGCCGGCCGGCATGGCCGGCGCCGCGCTCGGCACCGCGCGGTGCAGCGCTTCCATGACGTCGTGCCACACCGGCGCGGCGCCCGCCACGCCGGACACCTCGTGCATGCTCGCGCCGCTGGCGTTGCCGACCCACACGCCCACGGTGTAGCGCTGCGACCAGCCGATGCACCAGTTGTCGCGCATGTCCTTCGAGGTGCCGGTCTTCACCGCGGTCCAGAAGCGCGTGGTGAGCGGGCTGTCCAGGCCGAAGGTGCGCGTCCGCGCGTGGCGGTCCGACAGCACGTCGGCGATCAGGTAGCTGGCCGCCGGCGACATCACCGCGCGCGCCGCCGGCGCGGCGGCCCCCGCGCGCATGCGCACCGGCGCATAGGCGCCGCCGTTGGCGAACGCGCGGTACGCATTGGCCAGCGCCAGCAGCGGCACGTCGGCGCTGCCCAGCGCGAGGCTGTAGCCGTAGTAGTCGCCGGCCTGCGGCAGCGGCAGCCCGAGCGCGACCAGGCGCTGGTGGAAGCGGTGCGGCGTGACCATCACCAGCGTGCGCACCGCCGGCACGTTGAGCGACGACGCCAGCGCCGCGCGCATGCTGACCCAGCCGGCATAGCGATGGTCGTAGTTCTGCGGCACGTAGAGCCCGCCCGCGCCGCCGGCAGGCAGGTTGACGGGACGGTCGTCGAGCAGCGAGGCCGGCGTCAGGCGCCGCGCCTCCAGCGCCTGCGCGTAGAGGAAGGGCTTGAGCGTGGAGCCGGCCTGGCGCGGCGCCGCGGCGTGGTCCACCTGCGCCGCGCCGGACAGCGCGCCGGACGAGCCCACGTAGGCCAGCACCTCGCCGCTGGCGTTGTCGAGCACCACCACCGCGCCGTCCTCGACGTTGCGCCCGGCCAGCTCGCGCAGGTGCCGCCCGAGGCTGTCGGCGGCGAGGCGCTGCAGGCCGGCGTCGAGCGTGGAGGTAATCGATGCCGGCACCGCGCCGGCCGCGCGCGCCTGCGCCACCAGCAGGCGCGCCAGGTGCGGCGCGAGGTCGGGGCCGGACACCGCGGCCGCCGCAACCGGCGCGCCCGCCGCGGCGCCGCCGCGCGGCAGCGTCAGTTGCGCGAAGCCGTCCAGCCCTTCGCAGGCCTTCGGCAGGCCCTGCTCGCGCAGGATGCCGCAGGCGCGCTGCGCGACCTGCGCCGCGCGCGCGTTGGGCGCGCGCACCAGCGCCACCGCCAGCGCCGCCTCGCGCGCGTCGAGCCCGCTCGGATACTTGCCGAACAGCGCCCGCGACAGCGCCGACAGGCCCACCAGCTCGCCCCGGAACGGCACCAGGTTGAGATAGGCCTCGAGGATCTGGTCCTTGCTCCAGTCGCGCTCGAGCGCGGCGGCGCGCAGCGCCTGCGCCATCTTCTGCCCCACGCTGCGCCCGCCCGCGCGGCGCAGGTCGTCGTCGAGCAGGCCGGCAAGCTGCATGGTCAGCGTGGAGGCGCCGCGCGTGCGCGTGTTCCACAGGTTGGCCCACGCCGCCGCCGCCACGCCCTGCCAGTCCACGCCGCTGTGCGCATAGAAGCGCCGGTCCTCCGACAGCACGATGGCGGTGCGCACCGCCGGCGAGATTTCCGCCAGCGTGACCCAGTCCCCGCGGCGCGCGCCGAAATCCTCGCGCACGCGCGACAGCGGCGCGCCGTGGCGGTCGAGCACGATCACGTCGGCGCTGCGCCAGCCGGCGCGCACGCTGTCGTACGACGGCAGCGCATGTGCTGCCGCGCTTGCCGCCATGCAGGCGGCGGCCAACGCGGCGCGCGCCGCGCGGCTCATTCCCCGCGCCCCGCCACCACGCCGGCCACCAGCAGCACCTGCGCCGCGGCGTAGGTCCACCAGATGCCCAGCGCGAAGGTCTCGAACGGCACCAGGAAGCGCGCGCTGCCGATCAGCGCGTCGGACACCGCGAAGCACAGCGCGCCGATGGCCGCCAGCGGCGTGGGCAGCCTCGCCGCCAGCGCCGCGCACGCCATTGCCGCGAGCGCGATCACGTAGACGGTGACGGGCGCGGCCAGCGCCCCGAGGTTGGGCCAGAAGCGCCCGAGCATGGCGCCCGCCGCGCCCATCACCACGCCGCAGCCGACCAGGCGGTGCGGCCGCCAGTCGCCGGCCATCGGCACGAACAGGCCGAGGTAGGCCAGGTGCGCGAGCAGGAACGCGCCCAGGCCGCCGATGAACGACACCGACAGCCACGGCATCGCCAGCAGGAAGTCGCCCACCGCCGAGCACAGCAGCGCCGCCATCAGCCAGCGCCGCTCGCGCGGCACCGGGTGGTAGCGCGCCGCGCGCGCCAGCATCAGCGCCATCGCCGTCTTCCACACCGGCTGGAAGGCGATCTGGCCGCTCAGCTGCGCGCCGGGCTGCGCGTCCATCGCCACCGTGACCAGCATGCCGCCGTAGACCAGGCCGGCCAGCGTGCCGGCCAGCCACCATTCGCGCACGCGCGCGGGCATCATCATCGCAAGCCAGCTCAAGGGCGCGCTCCTACGGTCAGCCTTGCATTGGGTTGGGCGCCGAACACGTCCGGCGCGTACATCGCTTCCACGCGCGTGGGCGGCAGCGCGAACTCGCCGGCGTTGTTCAGGCGCACCGTGTATTCGACGGTGGCGCTGCCGCGCGGCAGGTAGGCGTAGTACTCGCGGTAGGCCTGCTGCGTGCGCTCGGTGAAGGCCGGCCACGCGCCCGTGCGCCGCTGGCCGCGCGTGGCGATGTCCGAGTCGCGCCCGAGGCCGCTGCCGAGAATGGTGGCGCCGGCGGGAACGGGGTCGCTCACCACCACCCAGGTCATGTCGGCCTGCGCGTCGACCTGCAGCGTCACGCGGTAGGTATCGCCGCGCGACCACTTGCCCGCCACCGCCTGCTCCACCGGCGTCACGCTGCGCGTGATGCGGTAGCCGGCCGCGAGCGGCGCGGCCAGCGGCACCGCCGCCAGCGCGCGCACCGTGGCCCACGGCCGCCCGGCGCCCTGCTGGTCGGCGCGCAAGGTGGCGGTGCCGTCCTGCGGCCACGGCAGGCTCACGCTGCCCGCGGCCACGCCGTCGCGGCTGGCCGCGCGCGCCCACTCGAACGCGCGCGTGGCGTCCGGCACGCCCGCCACGCCTTCCAGCGCCACGCGCGTGGCGCCGGCCACCGGCGTCTTCTCGAAGGCCTGCGCGAAGCGCGCCACCGCCAGCGCGCCCCACGCGTTGGCGGTGGTGGTGCCCCACGCGCCGCGCACCTGCCGGCCCAGCAGGCCGGCGGCGAGCTGCGCGGCCTCGTCCTTCCAGCCGGGCAGGTCGAGCGACAGCGCCAGCAGCCGCGCGGCGTTGAGATCGGCGCCGCTCATCAGCCACCACCAGTTGTCCTCGCGCTCGGTGGAGAACGCCAGGCGCGTGCCCTGCACGGTCAGGCGCGCGCGCAGGATCTGCTGCGCCTGCGCGAGGCGCGCCTCGCGCTGCGGGATGTCGTGCACGCGGCTCAGCAGCGCGATCCAGTCGAGCAAGGCGGAGGTGGGCCACTGCTGCGGCAGGATCTGGATCGCGCCGAGCATGCGCGCCTGCGCGTGGCCGCTGCGCGAGAGCGCCTCGAGCGCGGCCAGCTTGCGCACTTCCAGGTCCTGCGTGGGCGCCCAGCGCTCGCGCTTGATGCGGCCCTCGACGAAGGCCGCGAGGCCGCTCTCCATGCGCGCGCGGGTCTCGTCGGGCAGGCGCAGCGGCAGGCCCGCGCGCACCGCCTCGTCCGACAGCGCCAGCAGGTAGGCGGTGAGCACCTCGCTGCCGGCGGCGTCGTTCTGCAGCGGGAAATACGCCGCCAGCCCGTCATCGTCGAGATAGCCCGGCAGCTGCGCCGTGAGCGCGCTCCACTGCGCGGCGTCGCCGAGGCCCACCGCGCGCGAGGCGCGCTGCTCCAGGCACGAGAACGGATAGTCGCGGAACCACGCGCGCACGCCGGGCATGCCGCCCGCGAGCGACGCCTGCAGGTCGACCTGCAGGCCGCCGCGCGGCCGGCCCGCGGCGTCGGCCAGCGCGCCCTGCGGCGCGCGCACCGGCACCGCCAGCGCGGGCGCGAGCTGCGCCAGCGTGGCCTGCTGCACCGCGAGCGGCACCGCCGGCACCAGTTGCTGCGCGAGCCTGACGCGGTCGGCCGCGCCGCCCTTGCCCTGCTCGCCGGCCTCCACTTCCCACTGCACGGTGCCTTCCTGCGCGAACGCGCCCGCGGGCAGCAGCGGCGCGCTCACGTCCCAGCCGAT
Organism: Cupriavidus sp. WS; assembly: GCF_000395345.1. Classification (NCBI taxonomy): domain Bacteria; kingdom Pseudomonadati; phylum Pseudomonadota; class Betaproteobacteria; order Burkholderiales; family Burkholderiaceae; genus Cupriavidus; species Cupriavidus sp. WS. The sequence goes on from NZ_AQPL01000012.1 coordinate 6,917, forward strand.
CTCGCGCGACGCGCCGGCCGGGATCTCCACCGTCTGCGCCGGCAATGCCGGCGCCGTCTGTTGCGCGGATTGCGAAGGCCCGCCCATGCGCGCCACCGCCTGCACCGTCATCGCCCGCTGCGTGGCATTGCGCAGCGTGAACATGGCGCGGTAGCGGTCTTCCTCGCGCACCAGCGGCGGCAGGCCGGAGATCAGCTGCAGGTCCTGCGTGGCGGCCACGGTGGCGCTGCCGCTGCCGAAGCGGCTCACGCCGAGGTCGGCCACGGCGACGATGCGAAAGCGCGTGAGCGAATCGTTGAGCGGCACCGTCAGCGTGGCGCGCCCGGCGCCGTCGAGCGGCACGCGCGGGTTCCACAGCAGCAGCGTGTCGAACAGCTCGCGCGTGGGGCTCTTGCCGCCGCCCCCGCCAGCCGGCACCGCCTTGCGGCCATAGTGCCGGCGGCCGACGATCTCCATCTGCGCGGTGGCGGTCTCCACGCCGTAGGCGCGCCGCCGCAGCATGGCGCCGAGCAGGTCCCAGCTGGTGTTGGGCATCAGCTCGAGCAGGGCCTCGTCCACCGCGGCCAGCGCGACTTCGCCGTTGGCCGCAGGCTTGCCGTCGGGCAGCGTGACCTGCACCGCCACCTGGGCCTTGCCGCGCACCGGATAGCTGGCCTTGTCGGGCGTCACCTTGACGTCCAGGCGATAGCCTTCGTCGCCGACGCGGATCTCCGCCAGGCCAAGGCGGAAGGCCGGCTTGGACAGGTCGACCAGCGCGCTCGGCGCGGCGTATTCGCGGCCCTCGCTGCGGAAGGCCTGCCACCATGCGAGCGGCTGGCGCCAGCCCCAGGTGAAGAACGAATACCACGGCACCTCGCGCAGCCGCCCGCGCAGCGCCAGCACCGAGACGTACACGTTCGGCCCCCACTCCGGCCTGACCTTGACGCGCACGGTCGGGTCGCGCCCGTCGAGCTCGACCACGCTGGCTTCCAGCACGCCTTCGCGCTCCACCGACACCAGCGCGGTGGCATGGCGGAACGGCATGCGCACCTGGAACACGGCGGTCTCGCCCGGCGCGTAGGCCTTCTTCTCGGGCAGCAGGTCGATGCGGTCGTTGTTCTCGCCGCCGAACCACAGCTCGCCCTGGCGCGTGACCCACACGCTGGTGGCGGCCTGCGACATGCGCCCGGCGTTGTCGCGCGCCTGCGCCACCAGCTCGACCTCGCCGGCCTCGGGCAGCGTCACCTCGCACTGCATGCGGCCCCGCGCGTCGGTGCGGCCTTCGCAGACGCTGCCGAGGTCGCGCGTCTGGCTGCTGTTGTCGTAGCGGTAGAAGCCGCCCACCACGCGCTTGCGCACCGAGGTGGTGGTGCGCAGCAGCGCGCGCACCGCGACCGGCGCGTCGGCCTGCGGGCGGCCCTGGGTGTCGAGCACGAGGCCGTTGACCTTGAGCTTCTGCCTGACCGACACCCAGTTCTCGGTACGGATGCCCGCCACCACCGCCGCCGGCCACAGCGGCACGGTCTGGCGCAGCGTCTGGATCTCGCCGTTGGGGTCGGCGAAGCCGGTTTCCACCACGAGGTCCCTGGGCGCGTCCACACGCGGCAGGTTCTTGAGCGTGAGCGCGCCGCCGCCGTTCTTGTCGAGCCTGAGCGGCAGCTTGTCGGCGACCAGCTTCTGGCCGTCGTCGCGCGCGGCGCCGTCCTCGCTCTCGTCCTCGTCGCCGGAGGACGGCTCGCCGCCCTTGCGCTGCGGGCGCGGCGGCGCGAAGGCGTAGTCGCCGTAGTCGGCAAAGCTCACGGACTTGCCGCGCAGCAGCGCCGACACCTGCACCGGCAGGCCCGCCGCGCCGCCGCCCGACACGTAGTGCACTTCCAGGTCGAGCGGCACCTCGGCCGGCGCCACCAGCGCGCCGCCGCCGCCGGCCTTGAGCGTGCCGGCCAGCACCGGCAGGCGGAACGCCTCGACGCGGAAGCTGCCGCTGTCGAACGTGCGCTCGCGCGCATCGCTGAACGACACCGTGTAGACGCCCAGCTTGGCCGCCGCCGGCACCGCGAAGGCGCTCTCGGCGCTGCGCCCGCCGGTGGCGGTGGTCCGCCACCGCACCGGCTGCTCGTAGGTCTGCCCGCTGCCCTCGTGGCGGATCACCATCCTGCCGGGCATGGCCTCGTCGCCCGACGGCAGCGCGAAACCGTTCGCGGTCTCGGTGCGGATCAGGTGCTTCATCGACACGGTCTCGCCGGCGCGCAGCAGCGTGCGGTCGAACACGGTGGCGATGCGCACGTCGGGCGTGGCGCTGGTGTCGGTGGGCACGTTGAAGCGCCAGCTTTCGATGCCCTGGTTCCAGCCGGACATGACGAAGGCCATGTCGGCCTGGCCGCGCGCCTGCGGGTGGTCGGCGCCGATGCGCGCGGAGACGAAATAGCCGGACAGGCCGGTATCGCCGCAGTCGCGCTCGCGCGCGTCCTCGACCGCGCCGAAGCTGGCCAGCCCGGCGGCGTCGGTGCGCGCCGAGGCCAGCAGGCGGCCGCCGCAGTCGCGCAGCGCCACCGCGGCGTTGGCCACCGGCTTGCCGTCGTCGAGCGTCGTGACCCAGGCCAGCGCGGTCATCTTGCCGGGGCCGCGCGCGAGCTTGAAATGCACGCCGAGGTTGGTCACCAGCGCGGCGGTGCGCACGTACATCGGCGCCTGCCGGCCGAGCAGCGCCTCGCCCAGCATCGGCGAGGCGATCTCCACCACGTGGAAGCCGGCCTCGGGCAGCGGAATGCCGACCACCTCGAACGGGCGCGGCGCCTTGCCGCCCGGGTCGGACAACTGCGGGATGGCGAGCTTGCGCGCGCCGGGCACGCCCTCGAGCAGCGACACCGAGCGCGTTTCGATGGCGGGCGCGTTGCGCGGGTTGACGACGTCGCCAGGCGCGCGGCCGGCCAGGATGGCGTCGAGCTCGCCGCGGGTCCAGGTGCTTTCGTGCAGGCGGCGCACCAGCGCGTACCAGCGCAGCACCGCGCCGTCGTCGTCCACCTTGAGCCGGCGCACGGTGCCGGCCTGGGCGCGCACGCCGAGCGCGGGCAGGTCGGCCTCGACGTTGCGCAGCGTGACCGGCAGCAGCGCTGGATAGTCGGCCGGCGCGCGGCCCTTGGGCAGTTCGCCGAAGCGCTCCAGCACGCCGAACGGCGCGGCCGAAAACTTCGCCAGCGGCGGCATGGCGGCGGTGGCGAACTTGAGCGGGAACAGGTCCGCGTTGGCCAGCGTGCGGCCGCTGTCGTCCTTCAGGCCCGCGGGCACCGACAGCGTGAATTCGGTCTTCTCGGCAAACGGCGGCGCGAAGGTGACGCTGCCGACCGGCGCGTCGCGCGCGGCGCCGGGCTCGAACTGCGGCGCGCGCGGGCCCTTGGGGGTGTTCAGCACGATGTGCTCGGCGTCCTTGCGCGAGATCGGCGCCGAGAACGACAGCGACACCGGCCGCAGCGGCGTGCACGGCGATTGCGCGCGCTCGCGCTCGCACGAGAAGCTGGCGGTGAAGGGCTCGCGCACGGTGTAGTCGAAGCGGCGCTCGTCGCGCGCGGCCACGCCGGACGGCGTGGCGATGCCGCCGCCCAGCACCAGCTGCATGCGCGCGCCGGCGGGCAGGCGCTGCTGGCACGCCAGCAGGTGCACGGTGTCGGCCTGCTCCGCCTTGAGCTTCCAGCGCAACGCGGCCAGCACGGCCTCGCGCTCCTGGCCGCCGAGCAGCCGCACCGGGATGCGCTCGCCCAAGCCCTGCGCCTGGCACCACGCGGACGCGCGCACGGACGTGGGCGTGGCCGCGCCGTTGAAGCGCAGCGCGAAGACCTGCTCTTCCTCGATCTCGCCGCCGGCCGGGCGCGCCGACACCACCGCCGGTCCGCCGGTCTCGAAACGGTATTCCGGCTTGCCGGCGTAGGCCTTGCCGGCCTCGCTCCGGAGGCCGGCCGCGATGCGCACCGCGCATTTGACGCCGGGCGGCAGGTCGCGGACGAAATCGAACACCCAGTTGCGCGCATCGACCCAGCGCGCGTGGCCCTCGACGGCCGCGCCGCTGCACGACACGGCGGCGGGCGCGGCGGCCTGCGCGTCGCCGAGCGGCACCATCGCCTCGTCGAAGCGGATCGCCACCTGCCGCACGCGCGCGGCCTCGCCCTCGGGCGAGAAGCGGACCACCTGCGCGGCCTGCGCCACGCCCGGCAACAGCGCCGCCAGGGCACCCGCCAATGCCAGCGCGGCAGCCTGCCAGGGCCCGCGCTGCGCGCGCCTGCCAATCCGAGCGACGATCTGCGTCATCCTGTCCCCTTCCGTTTGCGGCACCGGGCGAGGGTGACATGCGCCGATGGCAAGTGCAAGTAGGCGCACGTCGGCGCGGCATTGGCGCGGCATTGGCGCGACATTGAGGCGACAGCGGCAGCCCGCGCGCGCTAGCGCAGGTGCGACAGCGGCAGCGGCCCGTCGCGCTTGAGCGCAGTCAGCACGATGTTGGAGCGCACGCTCTCCACGCCGGGCACGCGCATCAGCTTCTTCATGGTGAACTCGGCCAGCGTAGGCAGGTCCGGCACCATGATGCGCAGCAGGTAGTCGGCCTCGCCGGCCACCGAGTAGCACTCCTGCACTTCCTCGAGCAGCAGGATGTCCTCGCGGAAGCGCTCGACGATGGTGTCGCCGTGGTGGGCCAGCTTGACGCTGGTGAAGACCAGCACGCCGAGGCCGAGCAGCGGCGGCGACAGCACCACGCGGTAGCCGGTGATGACGCCGTCGGCCTCCAGCCGCGCCAGCCGCCGGCCGATCTGGCTGGGCGACAGGTGGATGCGCTCGGCCAGTTGCTGGTGGGTGGAGCGGCCGTCGGTCTGCAGCGCCGCCAGCAGCGCGAGATCGAATGGATCGAGATTGAGCATGGTGGGTTCGCCTTGGGAATCGCGTCTCGGGCAGCGTATCGGGGGGCATGGGGGGAGGTCCGGCCACGCGCGCATGTTTTCCGCAGACAATAACAAATTCCTGCGGTTTATGTGCATTACAAAACCAAAACAGGCCGTTTTCGCGGGCCGCTTGCAGCGTCTGCTCGCTAAACTGTGCGGTAAATCTGCAGGAGATACCGCACATGGAAGCCACCGCGATCCGCCAGCCCGAAGATGCCGCCGCGCCGCCCGCCTTTGCCGGCACGCTGACCGACAAGCTCAGGGAACAGTTCGATGCCGGCCTGCTGTCGGGCCAGGCGCTGCGCGACGACTTCACCATCGAGCAGCCGCTGGAGCGCTATACCGAGACCGACCACGCGGTGTGGCGCCAGCTCTACGAACGCCAGTCCTCGATGCTGCGCGGGCGCGTCTGCGACGAATTCCTCGCAGGCCTGTCCGCGCTCGGCATGGCGCACGACCGCGTGCCCAGCTTCGCCCGCCTCAACGAAACGCTGATGCGCGCCACCGGCTGGCAGGTGGTGGCCGTGCCCGGGCTGGTGCCCGACGAAGTCTTCTTCGAGCACCTGGCCAACCGGCGCTTCCCCGCGAGCTGGTGGATGCGCAAGCCCGAGCAGCTCGACTACCTGCAGGAGCCCGACTGCTTCCACGACGTGTTCGGCCACGTGCCGCTGCTGATCAACCCGGTCTTCGCCAACTACATGGAAGCCTACGGCAAGGGCGGGCTCAAGGCCGCCTCGCTGGGCGCGCTGGACATGCTCGCGCGGCTGTACTGGTACACGGTGGAATTCGGCCTGATCCGCACGCCGGCCGGGCTGCGCATCTACGGCGCGGGCATCCTGTCGAGCCAGGGCGAGTCGGTCTACAGCCTGGACTCGGCCAGCCCCAACCGCATCGGCTTCGACGTGCGCCGCATCATGCGCACGCGCTACCGCATCGACACCTTCCAGAAGACCTACTTCGTGATCGACGACTTCGCGCAGCTGTTCGACGGCACGCGCCCGGATTTCGCGCCGCTCTACGCGGCGCTGCGCGGGCTGCCCACGCTCGGCGCCGGCGACGTGGCGCCCGGCGACCTCGTGCTCAACCGCGGCAGCCGCGAAGGCTGGGCCGACAGCGACGACATCTGAGCGCGCCGCCACTCACGCCCGCGCCCGCCCCGGGCGCTTTGTGAAACAATGCCCGCATGCCCCGCAGCAGCGCTCGCCACCGGGCGCCGTGGCGGCAGCGGCCGGCATTGCGCCCGTCCCGTTCCCATCCACACCATCGAGCCCATCATGTCCCCTGCGCCCCTCGTGCCACTTTCGCCGGAAGAACGCGCGCCGCTGCTGGCCGGCCTGCCCGGCTGGCAACCCGTCGAGGACCGCGACGCGATCCGCAAGCGCTTCACCTTCGCCGACTTCAACGCCGCGTTCGCCTTCATGACGCGCGTGGCGCTGGCCGCCGAGAAAGCCGACCACCATCCCGAGTGGTTCAACGTCTACAACCGCGTCGACATCACCCTGTCCACGCACGACGCCAACGGCCTGACCCGGCGCGACATCGACCTGGCCGGGTTCATCGAGCGCGCGGCCGCAACGCTGGCCAGGCCGTAAGGCCCGGCGCCCGCTGTAGGGAAACCGAAAGGTCCGCAAAGGCGCCGGCCTGTACAATTGGCGCCTGAGCGCCCGCCGCCGCCATTGCGGCGGCCGCGTTCCGCGTTCCTGCCCTGATCCGCCCTTGACCCGTTTCTTTCCCGGATTCCCCCTGCTGCCATGCGTATCCTTCTGATCGAGGACGATCGCCAGATCGCCAGTGGCGTCGAAGCCGGCCTGTCGCAGGCCGGCCACCAGGTGCGCGTGGTGCACGATGGCGTCTACGCCACCGAGCACCTGCTGCGCGAACAGCACGACCTGGTGATACTCGACTTGGGCCTGCCCGGCATCGATGGCATGACGCTGCTGGCGCGCTACCGCGCCCGCAACCGCACCACGCCGGTCATCATCCTCACCGCGCGCGACGAGCTCGAAGACAAGCTCTCCGGCCTGAACGCCGGCGCCGACGACTACCTGGTCAAGCCCTTCGCGCTGCCCGAGCTGGAAGCGCGCGTGCGCGTGCTGCTGCGCCGCAGCCAGCACGGCGAGGCCGCGCCCGAGCGCGACGTGCGCCTGGGCCGGCTGCGGCTGTCGGGCAACGACCGCCGCATGTTCATCGACGGCAAGCCGCTGGAGCTGTCGCCGCGCGAGTTCGCCGTGCTGGAGCTGCTGCTGCAGCGCCAGGGCCGCGTGGTCAGCAAGGCGCAGCTGCAGGACCACCTCGCCACCTTCGCGCATCCGGCCGGCGAAGGCGGCGACACCGTGGGCGACACCGCCATCGAGGTCTACGTGCACCGCGTGCGCAAGAAGCTCGAGGAAAGCGACGTGGAGATCGTCACCGTGCGCGGCTTCGGCTACCTGCTGCAGATCCGCGCCGGCGCCTGACGCCGCGCGCCCGGCCAGCCAGCCGCCCGCCCCAGTCCAGCCCAGCCCGCCATGTGGCCGCGCCCCCGCCCCCCGAAGGTTTCGCAGGCCATCGCCAGCCCCGCCGCGGCCCCCGACCGCCCCGCCGCCCAGGCCGTGCGCCCCGCTTCCACGCAGAGCCTGCGCGTGCACCTGCTGCGCGCGCTGGCCACGCCGCTGTTCGCGCTGGTGCTGACCAGCGGCTCGCTGTCCTACTGGCTCGCGGCCCACTACACCACCCAGGTGTTCGACCGCGCGCTGTACGGCGTAGCCAACAACATCGCGCAGCAGATCCGCATCGCCGGCCCGCGCCTGGAGCAGGACATCCCGATGATCGCGCAGACGCTGGTCGAGGCCGAGGGCACCGACCGCATCTACTGGCGCATCCACGGCCCCGACGGGCTGATCGGCGGCATGGACACGTGGCTGGGCTACGGCACCGGGCAGACCTCGCTGCATGACGCGCGGCTGTTCTATGCGTGGTTCAGCGGGCGCCAGGTGCGCGCGGTGCGCCTGCCGGTCAACCTGCCCAGCCCGGCATCGGACGAACTGGCCACCAGCGAGGCCGGGCGCGCGCCGCGCGGGCCGGTGGTGGTGGAAGTGGCGGAGCTGCTGGACCGGCGCGAGACCGCCGCCAACGAGATCCTGCTGTCGGTGTCGGTGCCGCTGATCCTGCTGCTGGTGGTGGGCAGCCTGATCCTCTCGCACGTGCTCAAGGAAGAGCTGGTGCCGCTGCAGATCCTGACCGACAAGCTCAACCGCCAGACCGCGCGCTCGCTGGCGCCGCTCGACGAGACCCAGGTGCCGGCCGAGGTGGAGCCGCTGATCCGCGCGCTCAACGCGCTGCTGGCGCGGCTGCGCGACGCGCTCGACGCGCAGCGCAAGTTCATCGCCGACGCCGCGCACCAGCTGCGCACGCCGCTGACCGCGGTCAAGCTGCACGCCGACCGCGCGGTGCAGTCGGACGACCCGCAAGTGACCGGGCACGCGCTGCGCGAGCTGCAGTCGGCCGCCGACCGCGCGGTGCGGCTGTCCAACCAGCTGCTGTCGCTGGCGCGCGCCGAACCGGGGCTGTCGCTGGAGCGGCTCGGGCCGATCGAGCATTTCGACCTGGCCACGCTGGCCTTCGAGACCGGCGCCGAGTGGGTGCCGCAGGCGCTGGCGCGCCACATCGACCTGGGCTTCGAGACCCTGCCCGGCCCCACCTTCACCGGCGCGGCGCCTTCCACGGTGCGCGGCAACCGGCTGCTGATGCGCGAGGCGCTCAGCAACCTGATCGACAACGCGGTGAAGTACGTGCCCTCGGGCGGGCGCATCACGGTGCGCGCCGGCGGCGAGACGCTCGGCCATCGCGGCATGGCGGTGGTGATGGTGGAAGACAACGGCCCCGGCATCGCGCCGGCGCGCCGCGAGGAAGTCTTCAAGCGCTTCTTCCGCGGCGACCACACGCCGAGCGGGCCCGGCGGCAACGCGCCGGCCCAGCCGCCCGGCGGCGCCGGCCTGGGGCTGGCCATCGTGCACGAGATCATCGGCCTGCACCAGGGCTCCATCCGCATCGAGGACGTGCCGCCACCCGCGCCCGGCACCGAGGCGCGCGGCATGCGCTTCGTGATCCGCATCCCGTGCGAGGCGCCCGGCACTGCCTGAGCCTGCCGGGCGCGCATTCAGGCGCGTTCAGCGCTGCTTCTTTTCCTTCGGCGCCAGCATGGTGCCGCGGCACTGCGGGTTGCCGCAGCGGCACTCGAATTCCTTCTTGAGCTTCTTGGTGTAGCGCGCGTCGATCACGAGGCCGTAGTCGTAGAACAGTTCCTCGCCGCCGGCGATGTCGCGCAGCGCGTGGATGAACACGCGGCCCTTCTTCTCGCGCGCCTCGCAGTTGGGCTCGCAGGCATGGTTGATCCAGCGCGCGCGGTTGCCGCCGAACTTGGCGTCGATCACGTCGCCGTCTTCCAGGCTGAAATAGAAGGTGTGGTTGGGATCGGCGGGATCGTGCGGGTGGCGCTTGAGCGCTTCCTTCCAGGAAATATGCTCGCCCTTGTACTCGATGATGCGCTCGCCTTCGGCGATCGGCGCGATCGCGTAGACGCCCTTGCCGTGCACGCCCGAGCGGCGCACCTCGATGCGGTCGGACGCGGTCTTGCGCTTGCCGTCCTTCGCCTTCTGCCTGCCTTCCTGCTTGCCCTGCTTCTCGCCTGCCGCCGCGTCAGCCGCGGCGCCCGTGCCGTTCTTCATGTCGCTGGTTTCCTGTTCCGCGCCGCTGCGCCCTGCCTGTTCCGCCATTTGCCATCCCGTCGTGATCCGCCGGCCTGCCACCCAGTGTGGCTGCGCGCTGGCGATGATACCCGCGCGCCATCGCGGCGGCATCCCCCTTGTCCGGTATACGCACGGCCGCAGGTAGCCGTATACGCAAAAGCGCAGCAGGAGGCCCCTGCGTAAACATATACGGCGCGTATACGGCGCACAGGGCCCAACTGCCGCGCATGTGGATAAACCCGCAAAAATCTGTGGATAAGGACGCGCGAATCATGTGGGCCGCCTGGGGTTGGCATGGGGATGCCTCAGGCATAAGTCGGAGGCTCCGGTTTACCTCCCTCGGCCAAACGACCGAGTCATCCACGCCGGCCAACACCGGGTCCCGGGACTTTCATGTCGCACAAGCCATTGATTCATATGGAGTAAATGCAGTTATCCACAGAAAGGAGCGGCGTTTACCTACTACTACTATCTGTATACATGAAAGAAAGAAGTAAACCGAAAGGACTACGCCCGCCATCGGTCGAAAAGCGCGGCAGGCAGGAAAAACAGAGCGGTGGAACGGCCTTTTGGCGCGGCTACTTTTTTAGGCAGGGGAAATCGTGCGTATACGGCGCTGGCGTATACGCGGCGGCGGGCGGTATACGCGCATCGACTTCCTGCCGTATACGCCACGCAACACCGCGCAATGCCTTGCCTGGACGTGCATTCGCGCCGCGAATAGCGCCGGCACGCCCCTGCACGATAGTGCAGCCGCACTGCTTTTCAGGCCGGTCCGCCCTTCCCGGCAACGCTGCAATGGGTACGCTGCGGGTTGCATCCTCTGCCGGCAGGTTTGTGGCGTTGCGCAGGCAGCCGGTCCCGAGGCCGGTTGACACCCCGCGGGAAGGCTCGCCCGGCGCTTCGGCGCGTATACGCGGTTCCGGAAGGCGCCTGGCGCCTCGCAAGGCGTCCAGAAGCGTCCAGGAGGGCCCAGGCGCGTTTTTTTGCCGCTTCGTGCCCGGGAGGACACCTGCGGTCCCGTTTCGCCTGGAGCGCTTTCCTGGACCGCGCGGGTCGTCCGAGGCCGCTTCGCGATCCCGAGCCGGCCCGCTTTTTTCCCTCAAAGCCCCAGCCGGCGCGGCCTGGCGCGCCATACGCTGTAACAATCTGTTCCCGGTCGGTCTTGCCCGACACGGTATGATGTGGCCCGCGGCGCCTTTGCCGAGGCCGGTGCCCAGCGCGGCGGCCAGGGCAGGCGTCCCTGTTTTATCAACTCGAGACGGAGTGAAGCATGACGAAAACCGAACTGATCGACGCCATCGCGGCCGGCGTGGACGGCCTGACCAAGGCCAAGGCTGAACAAGCGTTGAACGTGACGCTGGGCGCCATCATGGACGCCGTCGCCAAGGGCGACACGCTGAGCCTGATCGGCTTTGGCACGTTCAGCCAGGGCGAGCGCGGCGAACGCATGGCGCGCAATCCGCGCACCGGCGAGGAAATCAAGGTGGAAGCGGCCAAGACCGTCAAGTTCAAGGCCGGCCAGAAGTTCAAGGACGCAGTGAACCAGTAAGCAGCAACGTCCCGCGGGCGGCCTTCGCGCCAGCCTTGCAGGAACAACCCCGCCGTGTCGCCGCCAGCCGCCTGGCGCGGGCGAGCGCCAGGCGGGGAGCGTTATCCACAATGCCGGCGCGGTGGTTATCCTGACGCCACGCGGTATACGCGGCACCCTCCGCCAGCCGGGTAAGATTGAGCCTTGTCGGCGCCTTCCCTCAATAAATACAAGGGTCTACGGCGTCCTGCCGAGTCGGACCAGCATGGACCTCAGATCTCCGCGTCGCAGATTTCCACAGTCTTATTCACAGCGTTTCCCACAAAATTTTCCACAGGCGCGCCTGGTCGGGCTGAGCCTGCTGACGGCGCTCGCGCTGCTGTGCGGCTGCACCACGCCGTCGCAGCCGGCACGCCCGGAAGCCGCGCCGCTGCCCGACACCGAAAGGCCCGTCACCACGCCCGGCGCCAGCCCGCGCCAGCGCATCGTCGAGATCGCCTGGCAGGAGTGGCAGCGCTGGGGCGGCCAGACCGTGCGCCTGGGCCGCGACGACACCGCCTGCGTGACGGACAGCCCGCTGCCGGCGCCGCTGCTGCCGGGCGCGCCGCCATCCGACACCGCCGACGCCGAGCCGACCGATGCCACCGACCGCACCGCCGACCGCGAGGATGACGAGGGCGCGGCGGCGGACTGCCTGCATTTCCCCGACGGCACCGGCATGGAAGCCACCGCCGAAGGCTGCAAGCTGGCCCAGCGCTACTGGGCCATCGTCGGCAAGGCCGTGACCTGCCGCCAGATCACGCAGGGCAACTGGGCCTGGTCGGCGGTCTTCATCTCGTGGGTGATGCGCAAGGCTGGACTGGACGAGCGGCAGTTCCTCACCGGCGACTCGCATTCGATGTACGTGGTGGACGCGCGCGACGGCATCCTGCCGGCGCCGGCCTTCCGCGTCGAGCCGCTGCCCGCCCTGCCGCGCCCGGGTGACATGATCTGCGCCGGCCGCGGGCGCGACAAATACCTGGCCAGCGCGGCGGAGATCGGCTTCGGCACCACGCCCATGCATTGCGACATCGTGGTCGAGGTGGACCCGGCCACGCGCCTGGTCAAGGCCATCGGCGGCAACGTGCAGCAGTCGGTGTCGATGGAGGAGATCGAGCTGGGCGACTCCGGCATGATCGACGGCGTGACCAATTCGCATATGCCGTGGCTGCTGATCATGCGCAACACCCTGCCGTAGGCCGGCGGGCCGTGCCGCAGCACTGGGTACGCGGGATGCCGCGGTGCCTTCGGTCAGAATATCGGTGGAATAATTCTGGCGACGAATGTTTCGTTGGGTTCGCGAGTCGGTATCAATAGATGCGGTGAATTTTTTGACCCGAAAAGCAGGCTGGGCAGTCCCGCTCATCCAGCCTGCTCCGCCACATGTTGGTGATTTTGATCGATGGGATGGATGCTATCGTCATCGTTGTGGCTTGATTCATAAGTGGCATGAATTCAACGGCGCCCATCCCGAGCCTGTGCCATCAGCTTCCAGCCGACGCTCCCGCGCGCCGGCGCCCCGCCAGCAGCCCTTCCGCGGCATAGATCGCCAGCGAGATCCAGATCAGCGCATAACCGGCCTGCTTGCTGGCCGGGAACGGCTCGTGCCACAGCCACACGCCCAGCAGCAGTTGCAGCGTCGGCCCGGTGTATTGCAGCAGCCCGAGCAGCGACAGCGGGATGCGCCGCGCGCCGGCGGCGAACAGCAGCAGCGGCACCGCCGTCACCGGTCCGGCCAGCAGCGCCAGCAACTGCACGCCGCCTTCGGCCTGGCTGAAGCCGGCCTGGCCGCTGGCGAACAGGTAGGCCAGCGAGGCGGCCGCCAGCGGGAACAGCAGCAGCGTTTCCAGCGACAGTCCCTCCAGCGCGCCCAGCGTGGCGGTCTTGCGCAGCAGGCCGTAGCCGCCGAAGCTGCTGGCCAGCGCCAGCGCGATCCACGGCAACTGGCCCGCGGCCACCGTCAGCCACAGCACGCCGGCCGCGGCGATGGCGATCGACAGCCATTGCCCGGGCCGCAGCCGCTCGTGCAGGAACACCACGCCCAGCAGCACGTTGAACAGCGGGTTGATGAAGTAGCCCAGGCTGGCGTCCACCACCCGCCCGTTGGAGACCGACCAGATGTACAGGAACCAGTTGCCGCTCAGCAGCAGCGCGCTGGCCACGAAGCCGGCCAGCAGGCGCGGGTTCGACCACACCGCGCGCAGCCAGCCCCAGTGGCGGCGCCATGCCAGCACCAGGCCGAGGAATACCAGCGACCACACCATCCGGTGCAGCAGGATCTCGGTCGGCGCGATGCCGTGCAGGGATTTGATGTAGAGCGGCAGCAGGCCCCAGATGACGTAGGCCAGCAGCGCGTAGAGAATGCCGATTTGCATGAGAAGTCCAGGAGGAATCGGGCATTCTACCGGCGCAAAAAAGCCCGTGCAGGGCACGGGCTCCGGCGGGGGCGCTCGGTCTGGGGGGCGCTTACAGCTTGCGCGCGAAGCTGAATTGCGAGAAGGCCTGCTCGGCCACGTTGAACCAGGCCGCCTCGTTGTTGCGGAACACGCGCCAGTCGTCGTAGATCTTCTTGAACGACGGGTTCTTGGCGGTTTCGTCGGCGTAGGCTTCCTGGGTGGCCTTGAAGCAGGCTTCCATGATTTCCTTGGAGAACGGGCGCAGCTTGACGCCGTTCTCGAGCAGGCGGGCCAGCGCCTGCGGGTTGAGCGCGTCGTACTTGGCCATCATGTTGGTGTGGGCCTCGATGGTGGCGGTCTCCAGCGCGCGCTTGTACTGCGACGGCAGCTTCTCGTATTCGGTGGCCGAGGCGTAGAACGACAACTGCGCGCTGCCTTCCCACCAGCCCGGGTAGTAGTAGTACGGCGCCACCTTGTAGAAGCCGAGCTTCTCGTCGTCATAGGGGCCGACCCATTCGGCCGCGTCGATGGTGCCCTTTTCCAGCGCCGGGTAGATGTCGCCGCCGGCGATCTGCTGCGGCACCACGCCCAGGCGCGACAGCACCACGCCGGCAAAACCGGCGATGCGGTACTTCAGGCCCTGCAGGTCCGCCACGGTCTTGATCTCCCGGCGGAACCAGCCGCCCATCTGGGCGTTGGTGTTGCCGCCGAGGAAATTGACGACGTTGTATTCCTTGAAGAATTCGCGCATCAGCTTCATGCCGTTGCCCTGCATCATCCAGGCGTTCTGCTGGCGCGAGGTCAGGCCGAACGGCACGGTGGTGTCGAAGCACAGCGTCGGGTTCTTGCCGAAGTAGTAGTAGCCCGCGGTGTGGCCGATCTGCACGGTGTTGTTCTGCACCGCGTCCAGCACCTGCAGGCCCGGCACGATTTCGCCGGCGGCGAAGACCTTGATGTTGAACTTGCCGTCGGTCAGTTCCCTGACGCGCGTGGCCAGCAGCTCGCCGCCGCCGTAGATGGTGTCGAGCGATTTCGGGAAGCTCGAAGCCAGGCGCCATTCCACCGCCGGGTTGCTGCCCACCACCGCGGGCGCGCTGGCGGCGGCCGCGGCAGGCGCCGCGGGTTTTTCGTCCTTGCCGCAAGCGGCCAGCGCGCCGGTGGCCGCCACGGCCGATGCCTTCAACAGAAAGGAACGACGTTCCATGACTTGTTCTCCTCTTTTATCGGTTCTTGTAATGCGGCAGCAGGCGCGGCGGCCGCGTCTTGCGCGGAACGCCGCTCTTGTGCCGAGACGCGCGTGGAGCCGGATACGGGCGATGCGGCCGTGGGCGCAGCAATGAGCCTGTTGCGAAGGCATGCCACGGCGATGACGTATGCTGGCATGCCTTCGCAACAGGCTCGAAAGGCCGGCCCGTACCCGTCGGGCTGGCCAGATGATTATAGCGGTGGCCCTTTCGCCACGGGGGGCCGGCAAGGTCCGGGTTTTCGCTAGGAGAGGCCGCGCGGCAAGGCCTGGCGCGACGCCGCGGCGAGGCCGTCGCGGGCCTGCCGCAGGCGGCGCGCACGGCGCTTTTCGGCTTGCCGCCGCCGCGTTTTCCGTATGGTGGAAAGGCCGCTTTGCCGCGGATTTTGTAACCCCGCTTGCTGTCCAATCGCTCGACTGTTAAAAAATCACGCCTTGCCTGCCTAGCCTATGTTGTCCGCTGTCCCGCCCGTTTCCGGCCGTCCGCCGGCCCGCCGCCCGCACTGCCTCGTCCTGGCCATCCTGGCCGCCTGGGGTCTCGACGCGTGCGCGCAGGCGCCCGCCGGCCCGGAGCTGGTCCCGCCGGCAGTGCAGGCCGCGCCGCACGCGGTGGCGCAGCCTGCGCAGCAGGCTGGCGACGATCCGCTCGGCGCGCTGATCTCGGGCACGCAGGACGCAGGCCGCGCCGCCGCGTCCACGGCACCCGAGGCGCCACCCCAAGCGGCGCCCGAGGCCGCACCCCAGGCCGTGCCCGAGGCGGCACAGGCCCAGGCGGCGCCCGACGCGCCCGCGCCCGAAGCCTACGTCATGCCGCCACCGCCCGCGCCCGCCACCTGGGTCAACGCCGGGCTGGCCGACGACGGCAGCGAGCTGGCCGGCCCGCCCGATCCCGAATACCCGCTCGAGCCTTACGTCGCCCCGCCGCCGCCGGTGGTGCTGTTTCCCGCGCGCCTGGGCCAGTTCGTGGCGAACGCGCCGCCGCTGCCGGCCAGCGACGCCCCCGAGGCGCCCGCCGCCGAAGGTTTCTCGCTCGCCTCGCAACTGCCGCCCGATGATCCCGCCGGGGACCAGATCCTGCGCCTCGGCTACAGCGGGCGTGCCGCCTACGACGACCGCACCCTCGCCGCGCAGGCCTGCCCCGGCGGCGGCACGCTGTCCGCCGGCCTCTCCGGCGTGGCCTGCCGCAGCAGCGGCGAGGTCAAGGTCAAGGAATCGCTGTTCTCGCTCGACGGCGGCACGCAGGTGCAACTGGTGGCGCAGGCCAAGGGCACGGACGCCACCTCGGTCAACGGCCGCCCCGCCGCCGTCGACCAATACGCGCTGCTGCCGCAGTTCTACACCGCCGTGAGCGGCCTGCCGGTGCTCGACGGCGCCACCATGTGGGCCGGCCGGCGCGAGGATTCGTCCTTCCTGATGTCGTCCGGCCTGCTGCCGCCGAACTCGCCGGCCATGCGCGTCGGCGTGGACAATGCGCGCTTCGGCGACATCGCGCTCAACTACCAGTACACCGCGCGCAACGATCTCAACGGCGCCAACCTGCCGAGCTACCACTCGCTGCGCACCGCGCCCATCTCGACCAACGACAAAGGCTCGGTGCAACTGGGCTACACGCGCGTGGAGGCCGAGCCGCTGATCCAGCAGACCGGCAGCGCGTGGTGGGTCTCCGCGATGCACGAGCAGAAAGGCGTGCTGGCCGGCACCAACCGCCTGGGCATGCAGTTCGGCGAAGGCAGCCGCAATGCGCTGACCGGCTACACCGGCATGGGGCCGTCGCTGTCGCGCGTGCGCGTGGCCGAATCGATGGAATGGAAGCGGGCCTCCGGCCTGGGCCTGGCCGGCTCGGTCGAATCGAGCATGCAGTTCGACCGCTCGCCGGTCGGCACGCTGCAATGGACCACCACGCGCGTGCGCCCGGCCTATATCGCCAGCGACCAGTTCAAGCTCACCTTCGAAGTCGCGCGCGACCAGATCACCTCCGGCTTCGGCACCAGCGGCCAGCGCACCGCGGTGACGGTGGCGCCGACCTTCACGCTCGGCAAGGCCGCGGGCAACGCCAACCTGCGCGCCTTCTACACCTACAGCCGCGCCACCGACGTGGACGGCATCGCCTTCACCGCGCCGGCCGATACCTGGGCGTCGCAGAATTCGGGCTCGATCTTCGGCGTGCAGCTGAATCGGCGCTGGTAGGCGCCGAGGTGGTTTGCAGCGATGTGCGCAGGCGCATCCCGGGCAGATTCGGCATGCGGATTTCGGGGGAATTTCAGGCAATGCCGATAATCGCGGGCGCGACGGCATGAAAGACGAGGGCGGATCTGCTGAAGAGTAGGCGGTGAACGCGGCCGGCGCAAGGCAGGCGAAGCGGCCGTGCCCGTCGCCGCGCCGGCGGCCGGGCGCGCGGGCCCGCGCACGCCGCTATCCGACCTCGACCCTGTTCCTGCCCGTTTCCTTGGCCTTGTACAGCGCCAGGTCGGCGCGCTTGAGGATGGCCTGGGCATCGCGCTCGCCGGGTTTGCGCGACGCCACGCCGATGCTGACGGTAAACGGGATCGGGATGCCGATGCGCCAGTTGTGCGTGAAGTCCTGCTGCTCGAACGTCGATTTCAGCGCTTCCGCGGCCGCCCTCGCCTGTTCGGCGTCCAGCCCCGGCAACGCGGCCACGAACTCCTCGCCGCCCCATCTGGCGAACACGTCGACCTTCCGGCTGGACCCCATGCCCACCTTGGCCACGATGCGCAGGACCTCGTCGCCGACGTCGTGTCCGTAGGCGTCGTTGATCTTCTTGAAGAAATCCACGTCGAGCATGAACACCGCGAGGTCTTCCTCCGTGTCCAGGATATTGGTGACGACATCGAGGAATTCACGGCGATTGGGCAGGCCCGTGAGCTCGTCCGTCACGGCCTGCTTCTGCAGCAGGTCGATCAGGCGGACGCGGTCGGTGATGTCGCGGATCACCGCGGTGAATTCGATCAGCCCTTCGACGTTGATCTTCGAGATCGCGATTTCCACCGGCAGCATCGAGCCGTCGCGGTGCAGCCCGTAGACGCGGTTGCGCTCGTCCATCTGCCGCGAGCGCACCGGGGAGCGCGCGAACTGCTGCACGTATTGCGCATGGTGCGTCCGGTATTTGTCCGGCAGCAGGCACTCGATGGGCTGGCCGACCATCTCGGCCGACGAATAGCCGAACAGGTTCTCGGCGGCCCGGTTGAACAGCGTGATGTTGTGCTGCTGGTCGATCGTGATGATCGCGTCGTAGGCCGCGTCGACGACCGAGCGGAAGCGCGACGTCGTCGCCTCCAGGTCGCGCGTGAGCTGCATGCGCGAGGTGATGTCCAGCCCGGTGACGAGGATCTCCAGCACGGTGGCGCCGCCGTTGGCATGGCGGAACGGCTTGAGCGACAGCCGCCACCAGTGGGTTCCGTCGCGCAGGTCATAGGCCTGCTCCAGCTCCTGCGCGATGCCCGAAGTGAAGCACTCCTGCAGCTTCTGGCGAAACTCGTGCCGGGCGTAGTTCGGGATCAGGGTATCGAACGGGACCGGGAACGCCCGCATGCCCACGCGCTTGCCGCCCGTCATCTGGATGAAGCCGTCGTTGCAGGCCGGCACCATCAGCCGCCCCGACTCGTCGTGGCCGATGACCGCCACGCTGGCGGCGATGCCGTCGACGAATTCCTGGATCGTGTTGCACGAGTCAGCCATCTTGTCCCCCGCTGGAAATGCCGCGCCGTTGTCACGTCCCTGACGCCCGCAACGCCCCGCAATGTGCCGGATTCCCGGATGGTAGTGCAGTTCGCTGGCGATGGCGCGTGTCTGACGGAGAATGCCACGGCTGCGGGGTGCGCATGGCGGTATTTGGGAGGGGGAAAGCGGAGGACTGGCGCGCCGGAGCGCCGGAAGATGGTGCCCCAAACGAGGCCCAAACGAAAAACGGAGACCGAAGTCTCCGTTTTCTTTCAAACCTGGTGGGGTGGGACGGAATCGAAGATTGCCCAGAGAGCCAATGTTTACGCCACTCTCCGGAGTTACAAAAAAGTCGGGATACGGGCCAGGGTACGAGTGCAGAAAAACGACGAAAGTGGCCGGTGTTCGATCCCAATGCTGGTGAGGTTGACAGCAAACCAGGGGGCGTTCCACCAAGTTAGATACTAGTCCATCGTACCTGTGTCCCGGGCGCGTTCAGCCAAGATCAGCCTCGGAATGCTTTGAAGTTGTCGGTCGACCACACGCCATCTTCCGAGAACGACCCGGCGCGGGCGCGGTTTGTCGTGTTCCACAGCGCATCGAATGCCGGGCGCAGTGCCCGCGAGTAATCCTCGGGCGATCCGTAGGCGTCGATCGGGCAGGGCGGCAAGGTGGCGATGGCCCGGCCAATTTTGGGGGCGTTCTTCGGCAGGGATTTGCCGACGGCGTAGGCCGCGCGCCGAACGTCCACCAGCGTCAGAAACACCGCGATTGGCGGCGGTACGCCCAAGCTTTGCAGGCCCGCGAGATAGCGGGGCAGGGCTGTGAATATAGTTTCCTCGAACGTCTTGGCGTCGATGGCGTTGTCGGACTCGTGCAGGACGAGGTTGTTCAAGGTGGCTTCCAGCTTGCCGTCCCGATACAGCGTGGTGCTGCCGCTCGCACCCCCATCGCAGCCGTTGACGACCATGCCATCGAGCGTGAATTGCGGCGCGCGACCGTCGTGGGCCAAGGCGCGGAACTCGTCGCGCAGCTCGGTGGCCGCTTTGCCCAGGTCCACGCTCCACGGCGAAGTCACCGAGGCAAGCGGTACCAGATTCAGAACGGCGACGCCGTGATCGGTCTTCGGCGGGTAGTCGGAGACGCGAGGCTCGAACTCGCGGAGTCGAGCATCGCGGAACTGGACGGCCAACTGGTGGGCGTTCGCGCCCAGCGTGAAAAGGGTTCGTAGTTCGTCCACGCTTGCCTCGTGCGCCCCGGCGGAATTGCGTATCCAGAATTGATTGAGATTACCCCGGCTGACGCGGTGCGGCGGGCGCCAACTGCGCGGGATGCGCAGGACGATGCAATGTTGGCCGCTTTGCAGGCGGACGGCTCGGATGCGCAGTCCCTCGATGCGAGGCTCGATGCCGGTCTGCGCCAGGCTTTCCAGCCGGCGGATTTCCGTGTCGATGTCCACGTCCTTGCCCAAGCCGTTCAGGCGGGAAGGCTGACCCTTGGGCTTTTCCGAGATGCCGAGTATGAGATGGCCGCCGTGTGCGTTGGCGAAGGCGGAAATGTCCTTGATCGCTTCGCTGCGGCCCTTGTCGTCGTTGTCGTAGGAGATGGCCTTGTATTCGAGCCGCAGCCCTTCGGGGACTTGTCCCTCGACCAACTCCGCGAGGTCGGATTCCGCGACGGCCTCGAAATCGGTACGGTCGATCGACATGGAAAGGGCTCCTGGGACAATGACGGCAG
The DNA here is from genome assembly GCF_000395345.1 of Cupriavidus sp. WS. Lineage (NCBI taxonomy): Bacteria > Pseudomonadati > Pseudomonadota > Betaproteobacteria > Burkholderiales > Burkholderiaceae > Cupriavidus > Cupriavidus sp. WS. Next base: position 27,172 of record NZ_AQPL01000012.1, read on the forward strand.
GCGACAAGATTATCGCCGAATCTCTCCGGGTGTCTCCCAGACTAGCCTAGCCGCACTGTTCCTGCCGACGGCGAAAAATTGCACTTGTCCATCAGGCGTGCGGTATGATTTCCGAACAGCCGCGTCACGCTCAACCTGCTGTCGGGTTAAACGACGTTCCACCTCTTGATTTCATTGACCATGCCTTTCTTTCTTCTATGGTCGATGCGTAATCGGCAGACATCGACCTACCTTTTGGAAGGAAGTTTGGCATGTCAACCTCTACGTTTTTTGTCTCTAAAGCCTCCCTGCGTCATCTCAAACAGCATGTGCAGGGCAGCCTGTCCGGCGTTTCATCTTCTCATCTCAGCGAAGGCATTGCGGCTGCGCTGGGTTTCAAGACTCACGCGGCGTTGCGCGCGGCCTTGGCGGATCAAGCGACCGCCGAGGCGGAGAAACCCAGCAATGCCCGGCTCGTGCAGCGCCTGCGACAATTGGGTCATGCCGTCCCCGACAATTTGAAACCGTTGCCCGAATTGCGGCACTCCTATACCCCATTCAGGCGCGAGCCTCTGAGAACAAAACGGGGGGTGCGTTGGTGGGCGTGGCGCAATCTCATGGTGGCGGCGATCAATGCGGGGCTCGAACAGCGCCTGTTCGGACTGTCACCAGGAGAGAACTGGTGGCCTGGCGCTTCGCCGGACAGCGACAAATGCGCGCGAGGCATCTATCGCTTCGTATTTGATACGGATATGCCGGCCGTCGTCAGCGTGAATGCTATTAGCGGTGATGAGCTGTCCATTAGCGTCATCCTCAGGCCCAAGAACACAAACAGGGAACCCGAGTGGTATTGCGACCTGACCTCCGGGGACGCGGTGGCGCAGGGCTGGCTGGAAAGGCGCCTGGGTGCCTGGATTCAGGATGCCAGCGATCGGTTCCGTTGCAAGCGGGTCTTGCAACCCCGTCTCGTTGAACTAGTCATCGAGCCCGCCGGCTACTCGGATCAAGGCAGCTTTATCATGTAGCGATACCGCCGTGGGAGGAGACAACTCAGCCGTCCAATGTGACCATGACGTAATGCGCCTTCCCACGGAATTTACTCCCGCCATGTCGAACAACGCGCTCTACTTTCCCAACATCAGCGTGCCCAGCACGGTTTGGACGGCACAGGCCATTCTGTATTGGGACAAACTTGTCTCCATCGTCCCGCTCGATCATCTCGACAACCCGGAGCGCCTGAGTTCGAACACCAGGGACTTGATGACGGAAGGACTTGTCGAGCCCGTGATGCCGAGCAGGTACCTGTACCGAATTCCCGAGTTCGACAAACGCTTTATCCGGTACATCGAAAGCACGATGGATCGTTGGTGTAAGTCCCCCAGGCGTTTCCCCGGGGGCAACCCGCCAGCTCGGATTCATGCAGAGAAGTTGGGCGAAATTCCGGATTTCCTGGTGGATGCCGGCCTGGCCCGACGGTCGGAGTGGCCTTGGTACGAAATCGAAGAACCCTTTGCGGGTTACTTCATGACTTACCTTGCTACCGTGTTGTGCGCGTTGCCCGAAGTCGGCGCCACCCCGATTACGGACAGGCTGGCTCTCGCCAAGCCGCTTGGCCTGACTCCAGCCGGCGCGCGTATCGACCGCGGGCTGCATGCCACCAAAGCCCGGCAGGTGATTCTAAAAGCCTTGCTTCCGGTGCCTGCCGGACCACTGAACATCCACAAGCTGGTTGAATTCAAGCAGCGGCACGGCCATCTGCTACCGCAGCTACGGACCAAGATCGAGCTGCATTCCGCTCGCATCGCGGCCTTTGCATCTCCTGAACAGCGCCTACTAGAAACCGAAGCATTCATTGCCGACAGCCAAGAGCAAATTGACGAAATCACCGCTGCAATGGAGCTGTCTTTCACCCGCATCATTCTTGGCAAGATTTCCCCTCTATTGGGAGCTGGCTTGGCGCTGAGCTATGGCACCGATCTGGCAAATTCCGGGGCAGCAGCCGGTGCGGCACTCTCCTTGGCCGGCACGATATACGAGGTCGTTTCGAGCATTCGAGCAGGACGGCCTCTGGACACCAAGCCGCTGGCCTACTTCGCCCACGGCCAGCGTGAACTGGCACCCGCTCGCTCTTTCGGTAAGAAAGCGCCCGGCTAAATATGCGGCGGGGTTCCGCACTTTGTCGACGAGACAGATGCAGGGCCGATAGCTGGATTTACAACCACGCCTGGCAGAAGGCTTGCCGGCGGGCGGGCCTGGATGGATTGCGCTTCCATGATCTGCGCCACACTTGGGCGAGCTGGCATGTCCAGGCGGGCACGCCGCTGCCGCAGCAGCTCGGCGGCTGGGCCAGCTACCAGATGGTGCTGCGCTACGCTCACCTCGGCCGGGACCACATTGCGGCCTACGCGGACAACCTCGGCACGCTACGGTACATTCACGGCACAGTGCCACAAAAGAAAACGGAGGCCGAAGCCTCCGTTGCCTTGTCAAACCTGGTGGTGTAGTCCCCTACTAGAAAGAACCTTCCTGCCTCACCGGCGAGGACACCGTAGGCGAGATTATATACGATGCGGAGGTCCGGGTGGACTTTGGCTGTCTCCGCGCATTTCCGACCTTCGATAGCTTGCGCTGCCACGGTCAGCGCCCGGGGTTCTTGACCTTCAGATGGCGGCATGAATAGCGCTGCTGCCCCCAGGACACGGCAAAGGTTTCGGAAACCTCGTACCAGTTGCCGCCTGGATGGCCACCGCCGTGGTTCTCCCCCATGCAAGAGCATTCGCAGTGAAAGCCCTCAGCGTTCCAGCATGCCGGAGCGCATTTCTGGTGCTCCCGGTACAACTGGATCACGTAGACCTCTTGGTGTCGCCTCAGCGCAAGTTTGATCACGCTGTCGAACCACGCAGTCGGAATTTCCCAGGCCTTGAACTGCGCACACCAGTCCGGCTTCGAGCGTCGGCCATCCCGCAGCCACTCCATGTTCCCCTCGGCGAACGGAATGCGCGCCAGGACCGGGAGTGGCTTATTGCGCTTGAAGATGACCGGGATTTTTCCCTGACGCCAGAGATCCTTCAGTTGCGAGTCGCTCAGATCCTGTGACATGAGGGACTCGACTCCCTGACTCAGCGCTGCTTGTTGGCTTGGGACAGGACCGAGGCCGCCAGTTCTTTCGTCTCTTTGGCGTATCGGTCGCTGGCCAAAACGCGTGCGGCCTTGTCTTCCATCTGGGCTCCGGTCTGTTTGTCGCCGCTGCGCTGAGACAGAGCCGAGGCGGCCAGACTCTTGGCCACTTGCGACGAACTGCTGCTTTGCAGCGTTTCCGACGCCAGCCGACCGATTCGTGAGGACGTCTGCTTTGTGTTCTTGGACATCGCTGTTCCTTTCACATCAGGACTTGGAGACGGGCCGGAATGGCACCACCTTATTGCCTTGGGCTGGTTGGTCATCAACCGGCTTCTGGGTTGCTTTCAGTCGCGCAAACTCCACGACATTGGTTTTGCCCTGGAAGTAGCCTTCGGGCAATCCGGCGAGTGCTTCCACGTCACCCGCAGCCAGTCCGATGTGCCTCGGGATGGCTTCCAAAGGCATGACCTTCTCTTCGACCAACAGATCGATGGTGCGACGAAGCAAACGTGGCTGCTCTGGTCGACGATCCTCGTCTCCGGGTTCCGATTTCGCACCCCACCGAGCAGAGCGACGCTTGAAAAGCATCAGAGCGCCATCTTCATCCAGCATCTCAAGCGCCTTCAGCCGCATGATGATCGCCGCCGCCGACACGCCCCAACGGCGCTTCAGCAGCAACAAGTCATCCAGAGTCGGTGGCACGCGAACTTCGCTGGCGAACGTTTCGGCGGGCAGCAAAAAAGCGCCTGCGAAGCGGTGTGCCTGTTGCTCCATCAACTTGTGGCGTGCGCTGTCAGTCGTGCGTTGAATGTGACGATGCAGAACAAGATGCCCGATTTCGTGGGCAAGGTCGAAGCGACTGCGATAACCATTGTCCTTGTCGGCGGACAAGAGGATCAACGGTCGGCCCAGCACCTCGCTCCAAGCCGACAGCCCTTCAATCTGGGCAACGCCGGTTTCTTCCCGAACGAGGATGACCCCAGCACCTTCCACGGCCAGTGCCAAGTCTTGAATCGCCGAGCGGCCCAGACGCCACAGATCCCGGCATTCGCAGGCGGCCTTCTCGATGTCCTCGTTGGTGATCTGTTCCGGCTCGGTGTAATCGCGAGATGGCAAATTGACATCAGGGTAGTCGACGTATTCCATCAGTGCGGCGGCCACGTCCTGGGCCCACTCAAGGCGGGCCTCCAGCATGGCGCGTGCAGCGACGTGCGCTGACGCGTTGCTGCGAAAAAGCGGCAACGACAACTTCGCCCCGGGCGCACGCGTAAACCATTCCGGCGTGACGTTGACCACGCCAGCAAGGCGTTCAAGCGCGTCACGCTCAGGCGCTTGCGTTCCTGCGCGCCACTTACTGATGGTCGCCGGAGACACATCGACCATCGAGGCCAGCTGGACTTGAGTCAGACGACGGGCCGCAAGAATTTGGCTAAGTCGATCTTTCTGAAATCCCTGTACACCGCCCCTGCTCATGATCCTGTTCCATCTTTGTCTTGTTGTTTGCCAATGTTCTTCTTCAGCTTCGGCACAGCCAAATCGTCCTGGCCTGCTGTCGGCTGCTGGTCGTAGCGCTTGATGAATGCGTCAATGGGTTCCCGGAAAAGCCAGCCTTGCATGTGGCGATCTGGGACCGCGATTTCGATGGCGACGGGTGTGTCCGGCTGGCTGTGCAGCGATCCTGCAAAGCAGGCCACGACGAACACAACCGCTTGGGATGGCTCCACGTAGCCTGAAAAGAGTCCGGGTTGAACCAGTGGCTCGATGGCTGCGTTCGCCAGGGACATCTGTTTTCGGGTTTCGCTACGCCGCCCGCTGTTCCAGACCCCATACTTGGTGTTGAACCGTGCCAAGGTGAAGATCCCTGACCGGCCCGTGACGATCTGATTGCCGCGCAGCGGTGAAGGAGATGCGTCTGCAACGGCGAGTGCGCGATGGAACGACTCATTCATATGGAAGTGGCGCAACTGCCCCACCACGCTGGGCAAGTGCCCGTCATCCATCCCGCGCGCTGCGGCATAGGCACGTTGAGCACCGACCAGCTTGGCTTCTTCGAGGCCCATGACAAGCTCACGCGGGATATTCCTCACGAGCAGGTCATGGATCGTTTCTTGGTTCGGCTGGGCCATTGGCAACTCCGTCATCGGATTTCGTTCAAGCGGATTCTATCATCAAATAATTTCGCTTAAAAGGTTTTCGTGTAGGTGATGCTGCGATTGAGGCCGTAACACCCCCGATTTGTAGCGCGCTCAGCGGATCGTCTACCAGCAACGATACCGGGAGAACGTGGGCTAAATGTTTCGTTTTGTCTTCCACAAGTTGCATTCGACGAAATAACGGAACATACTCTATCCATGCTCTCCAGTACCCACAATCAGCGCGTCCTCGATCTGGCCAGCCAGAAGGGGCTACTGCGCGCCAGCGATCTGGACGCCATCAGTGCGCCTCGGGTCGTTCTGACGCGCCTGACCGCTGCGGGTCTACTAGAGAAGGTGGGGCGTGGCCTGTACCGTCTGCCGGATGCACAGGTTTCGGAATTCGAGAGCCTTGGCACCATCGCCACCAAGGTACCTCAAGCGGTGTTCTGCCTGCTTACGGCGCTGCAGTTTCATGAGCTGACCACGCAGCTGCCGCGTCAGATCTGGATCGCCATGCCACGAGGCAGCCACCCGCCTCGTGTCGACTACCCGCCCGTCAAGATGGTGCAGTTCACGGGTGATGCTTACTCGGCAGGGATTGAAGATGTCGAACGCGATGGTGTAAGGCTCCGGGTGTACAGCGTGGCCAAGACCGTGGCGGACTGCTTCAAGCACCGTAACAAGATCGGGCTAGATGTGGCGCTGGAGGCGCTGAAAGACGCCCGGGCGCGCAGCAAGGCATCCGTCGACGACATCTGGCGCTTCGCCAAGATATGCCGCGTGGCCAACGTGATGCGCCCCTACCTGGAGAGTGTCGGATGAGTGCGGCCACCCCAAATGTCGCGGCATCCGTCCGTGCGCGCCTGCTCAATGTCGCCAAGGCACAAGGCGTCGATTTCAATCAGGTGCTGGTGCGCTTTGCCTTGGAGCGCATCCTCTATCGGTTGACCCAGTCGCCGCACGCGGATCGCTTTCTGCTCAAAGGTGCGCTGCTGTTCACGCTCTGGTACGACATGCCACACCGGGCCACACGCGATGCCGACCTCTTGGGCTTCGGTGCCAGCGATCTGGAGTCAGTGGCCCAAGTATTCCGGGACATCGCAGCCGTACCGGTCGACGACGGCATCGTGTTCGACCCAGCCTCTGTCACGGTCGAGGAGATCCGCAAGGAAGCAGGCTACGGTGGCGTTCGCGTGATGATTGCAGGCGATCTTGCCAGAGCACGCTGCAAGACCCAGATCGATGTCGGCTTCGGCGACGCAGTCACCCCGGAACCTGTTGATTCGGTCTACCCAGTACTGCTGGAGGAAATGCCCGCACCACGACTGCGGGCCTACCCAACGTACACCGTCATCGCAGAAAAGCTCCACGCCATCGCTTTGCTGGGCATGACCAACAGCCGCTTGAAGGACTACTTCGATCTATCGGTGCTGTTGGAAAGAGAAACTCTGGACACCGATCTGCTGGCCCAGGCGATCAAGGCCACGTTTGAAAGACGGGGCATGGCAGTTCCTGAAGCGCTGCCAGTCGGCCTGACGGACGAGTTTGCACACGACGCTTCGCGCCAGGCGCTGTGGCTGGCATTTCTCAAGAAGAACGAACTTCCGCCAGAACCCTTGCACGCCATCGTTGGCCGCTTGAGCGTGGCATTGGCCCCCGCGTTGAACACCGTCGCTCGTTGAATATCCCTTCATAGGGCAGCCGCTTCGCGCCCTTCGCCACGGTCAGTGGCGGTCTCCATACGGACTTTGCATGGAGACCACGATGACTACTCGACTTTGCGCGCACTGCGGCCACCCCTTCGAACCCCGCCCACAGGTTCCCGACCAAGCGTTCTGCTCCGCCCCTGAATGCCAGCGGGCTCGCAAGCGCGAATGGCAGCGGGCAAAACTCCAATCCGATCCTGACTACCGCATCAACCAGCAGGCGGCCCAGCGCGCGTGGTCACAGCGCAATCATGACTATTGGCGCAATCACCGAGAAGCACAACAGGCCAGCGGCGATCAAGGGAATCAACCTACCGCCGCCCATCGGCAGCCAGTCATCGATCCGGTAAAGATGGACGTGTCAGCTCTGCCTTCCGGCATCTACCGGATCACAAGACGGCCAGACTTCCCGAATGGAACACCGGGCTCTTGGGTAGTTGAAATCACGCTGCTGTACGAAACCTGTGAATGCAAGATGGATGCGTCAAGAGATGACTTGATCGACACCCAGGGAATCCAGCCTTAACTTCAAGCCCAAATGGGCTCTCGATCATCCTGGATGGCAACAATTTCAACCCTGTGCATTCCGGCCGCGCATTGCAGGCCACGTGTATGCCATTGAGGTGAAAGGCAGGCCCGAGAGCAAGTTCACACAACATAAAGTGATCGGGTCTATGCAGGCAGAAGAGTTCTCCATTCCGGGGGCGGATCAGCCACCGACATTTCGGGCCGCCGAGTACGTTCGGATGTCGACCGAGCACCAGCAGTATTCGACGGAAAACCAAGCGGACAAGATCCGCGAGTACGCGGCCCGGCGCAACATCGAGATCGTTCGCACTTATGCCGACGAGGGTAAGAGCGGCTTGCGCATCGATGGGCGTCGGGCGCTGCAGCAGCTGATCAAGGACGTCGAGGCAGGCATCGCGGACTTCCAGATCATCCTGGTCTACGACGTCAGCCGCTGGGGCCGGTTCCAGGACGCCGATGAGAGCGCCTATTACGAATACATTTGCCGCCGCGCCGGAATCCAGGTCGCGTACTGCGCCGAACAGTTCGAAAACGACGGCTCGCCCGTGTCGACCATCGTCAAGGGCGTCAAGCGTGCGATGGCGGGCGAATACAGCCGGGAGTTGTCGGCCAAGGTGTTCGCTGGTCAGTGCCGCCTTATCGAGTTGGGCTTTCGGCAAGGTGGCCCCGCTGGCTATGGCCTGCGACGCGTGCTGGTCGATCAGTCCGGCACGCTCAAAGGTGAGTTGGCGCGTGGCGAGCACAAAAGCCTGCAAACCGACCGCGTCATCCTGCAGCCGGGTCCGGATGATGAGGTTGCCGTGGTCAACCAGATCTACCGCTGGTTTGTCACCGACAACCTGACGGAGCTGGACATCGCCGAACGGCTGAACGCACAAGGCACACGTACTGACCTTGGGCGGGATTGGACACGAGCGACCATCCGCGAAGTGTTGTCCAACGAGAAATACATCGGCAACAACATCTACAACCGGCGATCCTTCAAACTCAAGAAGCACCGGGTGGTCAACAGCCCCGAGATGTGGATCAAGAAGGAAGGCGCGTTCGAGGGCATCGTGCCACCGGAGCTCTTCTACACGGCGCAGGGCATCTTGCGCGCAAGGGCACATCGCTACAGCGACGAGGAGTTGATCGAGAAGCTGCGCAATCTTTACCAGCGCCACGGCTACCTGTCTGGCCTGATCATCGATGAAGCTGAAGGCATGCCCTCGTCGGCGGCCTACGCGCATCGTTTCGGCAGTCTGATTCGCGCGTACCAGACGGTGGGCTTCACTCCGGATCGGGACTACCAGTATCTGGAAGCGAATCAGCTCCTGCGCCGACTACACCCGGAGATCGTCGGCCAGACTGAACGGATGATCGCCGAGGTGGGCGGCATGGTGGAACGCGATCCGGCTACCGACCTCCTCACCGTGAATCGCGAGTTCACCGTTTCACTGGTGCTGGCGCGCTGCCAATTGCTCGATAACGGGCGACGGCGCTGGAAAGTGCGCTTCGATACCAGCCTCGCGCCCGACATCACGGTGGCCGTGCGGCTGGACGACAGCAATCAGGCCGCCTTGGATTACTACCTGCTGCCCCGACTGGACTTCGGCCAGGCGCGTATCCACCTGGCCGACCACAACGGCATCGAATTTGAGTGCTATCGCTTCGACAGCCTGGACTACCTGTATGGCATGGCCCGGCGCATCCGCATAAGGAGAGCCGCATGAATCAGGACAAAGAGCATCGCCACGCGGATTTGCGGATGATCCCGCTGAGCCAGATTGAGGTTCTCAACCCCCGCGAGCGCAACAGCCGGGTCTTCGAGCAGATCGTTGGCAACATCCAGAACATCGGCCTGAAAAAGCCCATCATCGTGACGCCGCGTCCTGGGAGCAACGGCGAGCACTATCTCCTCATCTGCGGCGAGGGGCGCTTCAAGGCCTTCAAGACGCTCGGGCATCAAGAAATCCCTGCAATGGTGATGAACGTCGATGACGAATCGGCCTTCATCATGAGCCTCACCGAGAACATCGCCCGGCGAAAGTTCAGCCCGTTGGAATTGCTGTCCGGCATCGAGCAGTTGCGAGATCAGGGCTACGACAAGAAATCCATTGCCCAGAAAACGGGCCTGAGTCCAGAGTACGTGCAGGGCATCCTGCAGTTGCTGCAGAACGGTGAACAGCGACTGCTGATGGCCGTCGGCAGCGGGCGCATCCCGCTCAATGCGGCGATCACCATCGCAGGCGCGGGCAGTGATGAGAAAGCAATTCAAGCCGCACTGCAAGACGCCTACGAAACCGGAAAGCTGCGTGGCAGCCAGTTGATCCAAGCCCGTCGTGTGATCGAACGTCGGCGCACCCAAGGCAAGTCCATTGGCGGCAGGATGACATCCCGAAAGACCAATGAGGATGTCACCACGTCCAGCCTGGTGCGGAACTACCAGCGGGAGGTCGAACGGCAAAAGCTACTGGTCAGGAAGGCGGAGACCGCTCAGCGCAACTTGCTGTTCATCGTCGGGGCCCTGCGCCAACTGCTGGCCGACGAGAATTTCACAACCCTGCTGCGCGCGGAGGGGCTGGACACGCTGCCCCAGTATCTGGCGGAGCGGGTCTGGGCTCGAGGGAGCGGCGCATGAACAAACCGCCCCTGGGCTTCGTTCCGGAGCCATTGATCCTGCCCCTATCGTCCGTTTTACCTTCGCGCAAGACGCCAGAAGGCTTGCTTGCCTCACGGAAATTCAAGCAGATCACCGCATCTATCGAGGCGGTCGGGCTGATCGAACCCCTGTCGGTGGGAAAGCCCAACCGCGAGGGGCAGCACATCTTGCTGGACGGGCACACACGACTGGTCGCGCTGAAACAGCTGGGCTTCGACAAGGCTCCCTGCCTGGTAGCCACCGATGACGAAAGCTACACCTACAACAACCGGATCAATCGCCTCTCCAGTATTCAGGAGCACCTCATGATCCGTCGCGCTGTCGAACGGGGCGTCACCCCGGAAAAGCTGGCGAAGGCCTTGGACGTGGACATCAGCCACATCATCAAGAAGCTAAACCTGCTGGAAGGGATCTGCCCGGAGGCCGCCGAGTTGCTGCGCGACCAGACGTTTTCGGCAAACCTTGGCGCAGTCCTGCGCAAGCTCAAGCCGACGCGTCAGGTTGAGTGCGTCGAACTGATGGTCAGCGCCAACAACATCACGGTCGCTTATGCCCAAGCGCTTGTTGCGGCCACGCCCAGCAATTTGCTCGTCGGTGAAACCAAGCCCAAGAAGATGACCGGCGTCAGCGCCGACCAGATGGCCAAGATGGAGAGGGAGATGGGCAACCTCCACGAGCAGTTCAAGCTCGCCGAGCAGACCTATGGTCAGGACATCCTCAACCTGGTGCTGGCCAAGGGCTATCTCGCCAAGTTGATGGCGAACGAAGCCATCTTGCGTCACCTGACCAAGAATCATCCCGACGTGCTGAACGAGTTCGACAGCATCGTCCGCATGGTGGCGCTCGACAAATAAACGGTACGCAATCATGCGTAGTGAGCGAAATCCTTCCCATAGGAAGGTCGTGACGGCGTCCACGCAGGCGACCACGGTTCTTTAACAATCTGGAAGCATCAGGGTCATCGCCCCCAAAACGGAGTTCCTGCTTCCCTCCGTGATCAAGGGCGGTGGCCGACAGGCTTGCCGCTGGCCTGCTCATTTGCATTGGGGCGTGCTCATGGGCGAACAGCGGCACCTAAGCGCCCTTGTTCATGCATAAGGAATGGCGCATAATGTAATCATATTGATGATATAAACGGCGCCATGATGAGCAGTCAATCCGATTTTCACGGTCTTCCCGTCGTCTCACATGGATGAGGAGTCTTTGACGATGCACCCTCAGCGTGTCGAAAGTTTGAGTCATACCCAGCGCGAGCGTTTGGCCTACATCGACTTCCGCCTGTACTTCATGGGGGAAGTTGGCCGTCCTGATTTGGCCAGCCGCTTTGGAGTGGCACCCGCAGCAGCCACTCGCGATCTGGCTCTGTACCGCGAGGTTGCGCCGAAAAACATCGAGTTCGACGGCAGCAGCAAGATCTACAGGATTGGCAAAGCGTTCGCGCCTTTGTTCGACCATGCCCCGCAGCGGGTTCTGTCAGCACTTTCGCTTGGGTTCGGCGAAGGGGTGAATGGCGAGTCGCTGCCCATGTTTCCCTGCGAGTCACCCGCTGTGCTGAGTAGTCCTCGTATGGATGTACTGGCACCCATCTGTCGCGCGATCCACGCCAAGCGTCCGGTGGCCATCCGCTACCACTCGATGAGCAGCGGGGAGTCCGAACGGGTGATCGTTCCCTTCGCCTTGGTCGACACCGGCCTGCGCTGGCACGTCCGGGCCTTTGATCGCAAGAGTGGTGAGTTCCGAGACTTTGTCGTCACCCGCATCGAAGCGCCAACATTGGTCGATGAGGAACCCAAGGCCAACGAACGCCCAGACAACGATATCCAGTGGACTCGGATCGTCGAATTGGACTTGGTGCCTCACCCGCGCTTAAGCCGTCCCGAGATCATTCGAATGGACTACGGGATGAAGGATGGCTCGATTCGGATGCGAGTCCGTGCTGCGGTCGCTGGCTACATGCTCCAGCGTTGGAGCGTCGATGCTTCGCCAGACCACCGCTTGCAAGGTCACGAGTACAGACTTTGGCTGAAAGATCATTTGGCGCTTTACGGCGTCAAGAATGCCGTGTTGGCTCCGGGCTACCGACCACCCGACCAAAGCAAGGGAGAAAAATAACGTGGCCTACGATCCAAAACGCGCACTGGAACTGCTTCGCATCGGTTCCGGACGTACAGACGCAACCTTCCGCGATGGCCAGGAGGATGCCATTCGCCACATTGTCGAAGGCAAAGGCCGTTTGCTGGTTGTTCAGAAAACCGGATGGGGTAAGAGCTTTGTCTATTTCATTGCAACCAAGTTGCTGCGGGAAGCAGGAGCGGGCCCAGCACTATTGATCTCGCCGTTACTGGCGCTGATGCGAAATCAGATCGCTGCGGCAGAGCGGATGGGCGTTCGCGCCGCCACGATCAATTCGGACAACATGGACGATTGGACTGCAGTCGAAGGCAAGCTCGCCAACGGGGAAATTGACATTCTGTTGATCTCGCCTGAGCGGCTGGCTAACGAGCGCTTCCGTACCCAGGTGTTGGCGGGTATCGCCGCACAGATTTCCATGTTGGTCATCGACGAAGCGCATTGCATTTCCGATTGGGGGCACGACTTCCGCCCTCACTACCGGCTGCTGGAGCGCATCGTCAAGACCTTGCCACCCAATCTTCGGCTCCTCGCTACTACGGCGACGGCTAACAATAGGGTGATGGATGATCTCTCGGCGGTGCTGGGGCCAAAGCTCGATGTGTCGCGGGGCGATCTCAATCGCACCTCGCTTTCTTTGCAAACCATCCGGCTGCCCAGCCAAGCCGAACGCCTTGCATGGCTGGCTGAACAACTCGCCACGCTGCAGGGCCACGGCATCATTTACACGCTGACTGTAAGGGATGCTAATCAGGTCGCTGCCTGGCTAAAGACCCAAGGCTTCAATGTGGAAGCCTATACCGGAGAAACCGGTGATCGTCGTGAGCAACTGGAACAGGCATTACTTAACAATCAAGTTAAAGCGTTGGTTGCGACGACAGCATTGGGCATGGGCTACGACAAACCCGATCTGGCGTTTGTCATTCACTATCAGATGCCGGGGTCGGTCGTCGCCTACTACCAGCAGGTTGGTCGCGCTGGACGAGGGCTGGACTCCGCCTATGGCGTGCTGCTCAGTGGCGAGGAAGAGTCTGACATCACCGACTGGTTTATCCGAAGTGCCTTCCCAACCCGCCAAGAAGTCGCAGATGTCTTAGGCGCACTTGAAGAAGAACCTCACGGTCTGTCCGTGCCCGAGCTACTGACCCGCGTCAATCTGAGCAAGGGGCGCATCGAGAAGACGATTGCATTGCTCTCTCTGGAAGCACCGGCTCCCATCGCCAAGCAAGGCAGCAAGTGGCAACTCACGGCAGCAACCCTGAGCGAAGCATTTTGGGATCGTGCAGAGCGTCTCACGGCACTTCGGCGAGACGAGCACCAACAAATGCAGGACTACGTCAGTCTGCCGTTTGGTGAACACATGGGCTTTTTGATTGGTGCGCTCGACGGTGATCCAAGCGCTGTCACCGCCCCGGCCTTGCCTCCACTGCCTACAACGGTGGATACCGAACTGATCAAAGCTGCCATCGCATTTCTTCGTCGAACCAGCCTGCCTATCGAGCCGCGCAAGAAGTGGCCTGATGGTGGGATGCCTCAGTACGGGGTGAAGGGTTTCATAGCACCTGCTCATCAAGCCGAGCCCGGCAAAGCACTCTGCGTCTGGGGCGATGCTGGTTGGGGCGGCTTGGTTCGGCAGGGCAAATACCACGACAGCCGTTTTTCCGATGATCTTGTGGCTGCCTGCATAAAGATGATCACTGAGTGGAATCCGCAACCAGCCCCCACCTGGGTGACATGTGTTCCTTCGCTCCGGCATCCAGACTTAGTACCGAATTTCGCACAGCGCTTGGCTGCTGCGCTGGATCTACCGTTTCATATGGTCATCGCGAAAACCGACGCAAGACCTGAACAGAAAACAATGGCAAACAGTACACAGCAGGCGCGCAATATCGATGGCTCGCTTGCACTTAACGGCCAACCTATTCCTCCCGGCCCAGTCCTCTTGATTGATGACATGGTGGACTCACGCTGGACGCTAACAGTGTCGGCGTGGCTCCTCCGCAAGAGCGGCAGTGGCGCAGTTTGGCCGATGGCCCTTTCACAGACGGGGCACGACGAATGACGCCAGTTCTTTCACCCAACACCCAGGCAATCCTGCTGCTGACTGCGCCCCTCATTGCTGGGCGTAGCACGACATCATCCGATCTCCTGTCGCCAGGTGAATACAAACGTCTCGCACGTCATTTGCGCGAAATCCAGCGTCAACCAGCTGATCTCGTCTCGCCGGACGCGACTGAGATCCTGCGTGCGTGCCAACCGGTGATTGACGAGAGCCGACTACTGAAATTGTTGGGACGCGGATTTCTGCTGAGCCAAGTGATCGAACGCTGGCAAGCACGCGCCATCTGGGTGGTCAGCCGGGCCGATGCCGAGTATCCGCGTCGCCTGAAGGCTCGTCTTCGTGAAGATGCCCCAGCTGTGCTCTACGGCTGTGGCGACATGGCGTTGTTGGAGACAGGTGGCCTCGCCGTGGTTGGGTCGCGTCACGTGGACGACGCATTGATTGACTACACCATGTCAATCGGGCGACTGGCTGCTCGTGCAGGTAGCACACTCGTTTCTGGCGGTGCTAAGGGTATCGATCAGGCTGCCATGCGTGGAGCGCTCGAAGCTGGCGGCAAGGTCTGCGGGGTTCTGGCAGACAGTCTGGAAAAGACCACCATGAACCGCGAGCACCGCAACTTGCTGCTGGAAGGTCAGTTGGTGCTGATATCCCCCTACGACCCGAGCGCTGGGTTCAACGTCGGAAATGCCATGCAGCGGAACAAGCTGATTTATGCATTGGCCGACGCCTCACTCGTGGTGAGTTCTGATGTTAATAAAGGGGGGACTTGGGCTGGTGCGGTAGAACAACTCGACAAACTCAAGTTCGTTCCTGTCTTTGTTCGATCAACAGGCGAATCGTCCGCCGGACTAGACGCCCTGAGAAGCAAAGGTGCGCTGCCCTGGCCAAATCCGCGAGATGCCGATTCTTTCGAAGAAGTGTTCAACGTGCCTACTCCGTCAACAGCCACCTCTTCACAGGTTGGCTTGTCGCTGTTTGACGGAACACCTGCAGTGGACGCCACGGCAGTGGCACCCGATGTGCGCGATACCGTGCCTGTGTCCAAGGTCGAGGAAGAACCTTCTGTACCTGCCGAGGTTGATTCAGATACGAGGTCGTCCGCATTGGTGTCCGAAGATCCGCCACTAGCCGTCTCGAACGCGGAAGTGCCAGCAGGCGAAACCTCTGAGAAGCCGCTGCCAGAAATAGTCCCGGCCGAGTTGCTCTTTTCAGCTGTTCGGGCATTGATCCAGCAGCTCTTGACCACGCCGATGAAGGACGCCGAAGTGGCCGCAGCGCTGGACGTCTCCAACGCGCAGGCCAAGGCATGGTTGCAGCGTCTGGTTGAAGAAGGCGTATTAGAAAAACAGAAGAAACCTGCGGGCTACATCGTCAAGCAGAAACGGCTGTTCGAATAGCCAGTTGAAATAAAAGAGAGCGAAAGCGCAAGAATGGCCAAGACACTTGAAGCCCACGACAAACTGATCCGGGAGATCTTCGAAGGCAGCTACCAGTTCGAGATTCCGGACTACCAGCGCCCCTACGCCTGGACAACCGAGCAGGCCACAGAGCTGTTCGATGACCTGTATTCGGCGATGCAGGATGCACGTGTCTCCGGAGCCAGCAGCCAATACTTCCTCGGCAGCATCGTTCTGATCAAAAACGACCGGGAGCCGAAGTCGTCGGTTGTCGATGGCCAGCAGCGCTTGTCCACGCTCACGATGCTTTTTGCCGTGCTGCGTACAGTGATGCCGGATGCGGCAGACGACATCACAGACTTCCTCTACAAAAAGGGCAAGGTCAGTCTTGGTGAGAAAAACGAGTACCGCCTGACCGCCCGCGAGGAAGATGCCGACTTCTTCCGCACCAATATCCAGGAGCCGGGTGGCATCGCACAGTTGGTCGCCAGTACCGACAAGCTGAAAGACAGCCGTCTGCGTTACCGCGAAAACGCCATGCTGTTGCTCGAAAAGGCCAAGGCGCTTCCTCCTGCCGAACTGATTGCTCTGTGGCAGTTCCTCGCCAACGACTGCTCGCTGGTTGTCATCTCCACGCCCGACCTCGAAGCCGCGTACCGCATCTTCTCCGTACTCAACAACCGGGGGCTTGACCTCGCGCCTATCGACATCATCAAGGCGCAGGTGCTGGGCCTGATCCGCACCACGGCAGGCGAAGTCAAAAGCCGCGCTTACGCAAAAGAGTGGAGCCGGATCGAAAGCTCGCTAGGCCGCGACGCCTTCGGTGACCTATTTGGCCACATCCGCAGCATCTACGCCAAGAAGAAGCAGAAGTACATCCTGGTCAAGGAGTTCCAGGAGCACGTCACCGAGTACAAGACCCCTATCGACCTCGTCGACAAGGTCATCAAACCCTACGCCGAAGTGTGGGACTTCGTGCGCGACGCCGATTTTGAAGCCACAGAGCACGCCGAGACGATCAACGATCACCTGTCTTGGCTCAACCGCGTGGACTTCAAGGACTGGGTGCCCCCGGCACTGGTCTATTTCAAGCGCTTCCGGCAGCAACCCAAGCGACTTGCCGAATTTTTCCAGTCGCTGGAACGCCTGACCTACTTCCTGCTGGTCACCAAGGTGGGCATCAACGAGCGCATCGAAACCTACGCTGCGCTCACCAAGGAAATCGAGCCGGAGTCCTTCAAGGGGGATCTGGTCGCGCTCACCACCCTGACCCTAACAGACGCGCAAAAGCGCAAGTTCGTCGCGGCACTTGATGGAGACGTGTACGACGATCTGCCCAAGGGACGGATGGCGCTGGTCTTGCGCCTTGAGTCCTTGGTGCGCGCCCCCGGCGTGCAGCTTCAAGATGCCGTGTCGCTGGAGCACGTCCTGCCGCAAACACCGCCCGACGGTTCGGACTGGATCAAGTGGTTCCCGGATGAAGACGAGCGCGATGGCTGGACGCACCGTTTGGCCAATCTGGTTCCGCTGGATAGGAACAAAAACTCGTCTGCCAGCAACTACGACTTTGCCAAGAAGAAGGACGCCTACTTCAGGGGCAAGGGCAAGGCGTCGCCCTTCGTGCTGACGCAGGAAGTCAGATCAGAAAACGAGTGGACACCCACGCTTCTGGCAGAGCGCCAGCAACGCCTCGTGGGCGTCCTCAAAGACCATTGGAATCTCGCCGTCTCCACAGGCACGGCGGCGAGTTGAGGAACGTATCGATGCAGAAGAAACAACAACAAGACCAAAGCCAGATCAAGTGGATTTCCGACTTCATCTGGAACATCGCCGACGACCGCCTGCGCGATGTCTACGTGCGAGGCAAGTACCGCGACGTGATACTGCCCTTCACGGTGCTGCGACGGCTCGACGCAGTGCTCGAAGCTACCAAGGACGCGGTGCTGGAGCGCAAGAAGTTCCTCGACACCCACAAAGTAGCCGAGCAAGACGGCGCGCTGCGCATGGCAGCAGGCCAAGCCTTCTACAACGTCTCGGAGTTCACTCTGTCCAAGCTGAAGGCCAGCGCGGCGGGGCAGCGGCTGCGCGATGACTTCATTGCGTACCTGGACGGCTTCTCGCCCAACGTGCAGGAAATCCTCACCAAGTTCAACTTCCGTAACCAGATCCAGAAGCTGGTGGATTCGCACGTCCTTGGCTACTTGATCGACGACTTCCTCGACCCCGAGGTCAATCTCGCGCCGCTGCCGGTGAAGGATGCCGACGGCCGCATCAAGCTGCCTGCGCTGGACAACCACGGCATGGGCACGGTGTTCGAGGAGCTGATCCGCCGCTTCAACGAAGACAACAACGAAGAGGCAGGCGAGCACTTCACGCCGCGCGACGTGGTGCAGCTCATGGCCAAACTGCTGTTCCTGCCGGTGGCCGACCGGATCGAGTCCAGCACCTATTCGCTATACGACGGCTCCTGCGGCACCGGCGGAATGCTCACCGTGGCCGAGGAAGCGCTACACGAACTGGCCGAGCAGCACGACAAGGAAGTGTCGATCCACCTGTTCGGGCAGGAGATCAGCGACGAAACCTACGCCATCTGCAAGGCCGACCTGCTCTTGAAGGGCGAAGGAGCGGAAGCCGAGAACATCGTCGGTGGCGCGGACAAATCCACCTTGTCCGCCGACCAATTCCGCAGCCGAGAATTCGACTTCATGATCTCCAACCCGCCCTACGGCAAGAGTTGGAAGACCGATCTGGAGCGCATGGGCGGCAAGAAGGAATTCAACGACCCTCGCTTCATCGTCAGCCACGCGGGCAACAACGAGTTCAAGCTCATTACCCGCTCAAGCGACGGGCAGCTCATGTTCCAGGTGAACAAGCTGCAAAAGATGAAGCACAACACGCCGCTGGGCAGCCGCATTGCGCTGGTGCATAACGGCTCGGCGCTATTCACCGGCGACGCGGGCCAGGGCGAGAGCAACATCCGACGCTGGGTAATTGAAAACGACTGGCTCGAAGCCATCATCGCCCTGCCGCTCAACATCTTCTACAACACCGGCATCGCCACCTACATCTGGGTGCTGGCAAACAAGAAGGCCGAAGCGCGCCGTGGCAAGGTGCAGTTGATCGACGCCAGTGGTTGGTTCCAGCCGCTACGCCGCAACCTCGGCAAGAAGAACTGCGAACTCTCGGACGGAGACATCCAGCGAATCCTCGACCTCTACCTCGGCGAGGCACAGGAAACCGCCCAGTCCAAATGGTTCGACACTCAGGACTTCGGTTACTGGAAGATCACTGTCGAGCGCCCGCTGCGCCTAAAGAGCCAGCTCTCTGACGAGCGCATCGAGCCCCTGCGTTTTGCCTCCGGCGATGAGGCACTGCGCGCCGAGATCTACGCCACCCACGGCGAGGCGCTGTACAGCGAGTTTGCCAAGCGCAAGCCGGCGATCGAGGCGTGGCTGAAAGGCGAGGACGAGAACGAAGACGACGACGGTGAAGACAGCGGCGATGACAGTGATGCCCCCGTCGCCCGCAAAGCTGTTCCCGCCAAGCGCCGCAAGAAGTTGCTTGACGCATCGACGTGGCAGCGTGACAAGGGGCTGATGGAGGTGGCGCGACGGGCGCAGAGGACACTCGGCAGCGCCGTTTACGACGACCACAATGAGTTCCGCTCCCGCTTCGACGCTGCGCTGAAGGCGCAGGGCGACAAGCTCGGCGCACCGGAGAAGAAGGCCATCTACAAGGCGGTGAGCTGGCGCGACGAAGCCGCGCCGCCGGTCATCGCCAAGCGCAGCAAGCTCAAGGCGGGCGAGCATTTCGAGCCCGGCTTCGATGGCGCGTACCTGGAGACCGTGGGCAATGATCGCTTCATGGTCGAGTACGAGCCCGACAGCGAGCTGCGCGACACCGAGCAGGTGCCGTTGAAGGAACTGGGCGGCATCGACACCTTCTTCGCCCGCGAAGTACTGCCGCACGCGCCGGACGCCTGGATCGCCACGGATAAGACCCAGATCGGCTATGAGATTTCGTTCTCCCGCTATTTCTACAAGCCAGCGCCGCTGCGCACACTAAAGGAAATCCGCGCCGACATCCTCGCACTGGAGCAACAGAGCGAGGGCTTGTTGAACCGGATCGTGGGGGGCGCGTGATGCAGCAACTTCCTCGGCACGCGCAATACAAAGAATCCGGTTTGCCGTGGGTCGGGGAGATTCCCGCGCATTGGCAGACTCGCCGTAATCGTTTCTTGTTCAGAGAAGTAGATCAGCGTTCGAAGCATGGTGAGGAAACTCACCTCTCCATGAGTCAGGTTCACGGCCTTGTACCGAGCAAGGATCTAGGCCGTAAGAGCCTCCAGTCGGAGAATTACGCGGGCGGGAAGCTCGTGGCAGAACACGATTTGGTGCTCAATCGCCTGAAGGCGCATCTCGGTGTTTTCGCGCGAGCGAAACAAGCGGGTGTCGTCAGCCCGGACTACACCGTGCTCAGGCCAAAAGGCGATGCATCTGTCCGATATTGCGAATCGCTTTTCAAGACGCCGATGTACGTTGGAGAGTTTCGGCGGCGAACAAAGGGCATCGTCGAGGGGTTCTGGCGGCTCTACACAGATGATTTCTACAACGTGACGGCACTATTGCCGCCACCGGAGGAGCAAGGCCAGATCGTCGCTTACCTGCGCGCGCAGGATGCGCACATCGCCCGCTTCATCAAGGCTAAGCGCGAACTCATCAAGCTGCTGACCGAACAGAAGCTACGCATCATCGACCACGTCGTCACGCACGGCCTCGACACTGCAGTCGCGCTGAAGCCTTCCGGCATCGAATGGCTGGGCGATGTGCCGGAACATTGGGAAGTGAAGCCGCTTAAACGTTGGGTGAGGCTGAATGCCCGCACGCTGGGCGAGAAGACCAGTCCAGATTTTGAGTTCCGCTACGTGGACATCGGCTCGGTGCAAACCGGGCGCCTGGCGAAGGAACTTGAACGCATCCGTTTCGAGGCCGCCCCATCCCGAGCGCGTCGTGTTCTACGCCGAGGCGACACTATCATCTCGACTGTACGGACGTACCTGAAGGCCATCTGGTATGTCAGTGAGGACGCCGATGACCTGATCGCATCCACCGGGTTTGCGGTGCTCACGCCCGGCAAGAGTGTGGAGCCCGAATACCTCGGATACGTCATCCAGAGCAGTGCCTTTGTGAACCGGGTGGCGGCGAACTCTATCGGCATCGCGTATCCCGCCATCGCAGAAACTGTGTTGGGGCGCTTCCCGGTGGCGCTGCCACCGACCGTGGAGGAACAGCAGGCCATCGTTGCGCACATCAAGACAGAGAGTGCGCCGCTGGACGACGCCATCACCCGCACGGAAGACGAAATCAAACTAATCCGGGAATACCGCGACCGCCTGATTGCCGATGTGGTCACGGGGCAAGTGGACGTGCGCGGCTGGCAGCCCGGCCCGGACGATGTGGTAGACGACGCGGCGCTTGCTGCGCTGGGCGATGACCAAGAGGATGTGACCGAAGAGGAGGAAGGCGATGGCGAAGACTGACACCAGCGAGCGTTGGTTCGAGGCGCGCGTGGTGCGCGGACTGACCGGAGTGCCGCAGCCCGAGTACAGCCATGCGCTGGCTCCAACGGACTTTGCCGCCACCCACAACGGCTACGTGCAGGGTAAGCCCACCGACTACAACCGCGACGTGGCGCTGGATGTGGCGCAGTTGCTGGCCTTCTTGCAGACCACGCAGCCCAAGGCAGTGGAGACACTGGAGCTGGGGGTGGACGGCATCAAACGCACCCAGTTCCTGCACCGCCTGCAAGGGGAGATCACCAAGCGCGGCGTGGTGGATGTACTGCGCAAGGGCGTAAGCCACGGGCCAGTACACGTCGATCTCTACAAGCTGCTGCCCACGCCGGGCAATGCCGCCGCGGCGGATGCCTTCGGCAAGAACATCTTCAGCGTCACCCGGCAGGTGCGCTACAGCAACGATTCCGGCAACGAACTGGACTTGGCGATCTTCATCAATGGTCTGCCGGTGCTGACCTGCGAGTTGAAAAACTCGCTGACCAAACAGACCTTGGCCGACGCCATAGTCCAGTACCAGACCACGCGCAGCCCGCAGGAACTGCTGTTCCAGTTGGGCCGTTGCGTCGCGCACATCGCGGTCGATGACGCGGAGGCCGCGTTTTGCACCGAACTCAAAGGCAAGGCATCGTGGTTCCTTCCGTTCAACCAGGGCTGGAACAGCGGCGCGGGCAATCCACCCAACCCGGATGGCCTGAAGACCGACTATCTCTGGAAGCAGGTGCTGACCCGCGAGTCGCTGGCCAACATCATCGAGAGTTACGCGCAGGTGGTGGAGGAGGAAGAAGCAGACGCCAGCGGCAAGAAACGCAAGAAGCGCAAGCAGATCTTTCCGCGCTTCCACCAGTTGCGCACTGTGCGTGCGCTGCTGCGCCGTGCCCATACCGACGGAGTGGGTAAGCGCTATCTGATCCAGCATTCGGCAGGCAGCGGCAAGAGCAACACAATTGCCTGGCTGGCGCACCAATTGGTGGAGCTGCGCCGCAAGGATGACCCGATGACGGCGCAGTTCGATTCCATCATCGTCATCACCGACCGGCGCGCGCTGGACACGCAGATTGCCCGCACCATCAAGGGGTACGACCACGTGGCGGCGATCTTCGGCCACTCCGACAACGCGCAAGAGCTGCGTGAGTACCTGCGCCGTGGCAAGAAGATCATCGTCACCACGGTGCAGAAATTCCCGTTCATCCTCGATGAGCTGGGCGACCTATCCGGCAAGAGCTTCGCGCTGTTGATCGACGAAGCGCATTCCAGCCAAGGCGGCAAGACCACGGCGCGGATGCACGAAGCCCTCGGTGGCAAGGTTGCCGAGGAGGAGTTCGAGGAGGACAGCACACAGGATGCGGTCAACGCGGAAATCGAGAAGCGCATCGCCTCGCGCAAGCTGCTGGTCAACGCCAGCTACTTCGCGTTTACTGCGACACCCAAGAATAAGACGCTGGAGTTGTTCGGTGAGAAAACCCTGGTCGGCGACAAGGTGCAGTTCCGCTCGCCGGAGGAGCTGACCTACACCACCAAGCAGGCCATCCAGGAGAAGTTCATCCTCGACGTGGTGGAGAACTACACCACCTACGACAGCTTCTACCAAGTGGCCAAGACGGTGGCGGACGATCCGGAATTCGACAAGGTGAAGGCGCTGAAGAAGATCCGCCACTACGTCGAATCGCACGACAAGGCCATCCGCCGCAAGGCCGAGATCATGGTCGATCACTTCATCGCACAGGTGGCGGGCAAGCAGAAGATCGGCGGCAAGGCGCGGGCGATGATCGTGTGCAACGGCATCGCGCGCGCCATCGACTACTGGCGCGAGGTGTCGGACTACCTCACGCAGATCAAGAGCCCGTACAAGGCCATCGTGGCGTACTCGGGTGATTTCGAGATTGGCGGCCAGAAGAAGACCGAGGCCGATCTGAACGGGTTTCCGAGCAAGGACATTCCGGCCAATCTCAAGCAAGACCCATATCGCTTCCTGATCGTTGCCAACAAGTTCGTCACCGGCTTCGATGAGCCCTTGCTGCACACGATGTACGTAGACAAGCCGCTGGCGGGTGTGTTGGCGGTGCAGACCCTGTCACGCCTGAACCGCGCGCACCCGCAAAAGCACGATACTTTCGTGCTCGACTTTGCCGACAACGCCGAGGCGGTGAAGGCGGCATTCCAGGATTACTACCGCGCCACCATCCAGACCGGCGAAACCGATGCCAACAAGCTGCACGACCTGAAGGCCGAACTCGACGGGCAGCAGGTGTACAGCTGGCAGCAGGTGGAAGACTTGGTGGCGCTGTACTTGAGCGGCGCAGACCGGGACAAACTCGACCCCATCCTCGATGCGTGCGTGGCCGAATACACCGACAAGCTCGGCGAGGACGATCAGGTCAAGTTCAAGGGCAAAGCCAAGGCTTTTGTTCGCAGTTACGGCTTTCTTGCCGCGATCCTGAGCTATGGCCATCCGACGTGGGAGAAGCTGTCGATTTTCCTGAACTTCCTCATCCCGAAGCTGCCCGCGCCCAAGGAGGAAGACCTCTCCAAGGGTGTCCTGGAGACCATCGACATGGATAGCTACCGGGTGGAGGCCAAGGCGGCGTTGAAGATGGCAATGGCCGACGCCGACGCCACGGTCGATCCAGTGCCGCCGGGCGGCGGTGGTGGCAAGGGCGAGGCAGACATCGACAAACTCTCCGCAATCATCAAGACCTTCAACGACCTATTCGGCAATATCGAGTGGAAGGACGAGGACAAGATCCGCAAGGTCATCGCCGAGGAGATCCCGGCGCGAGTGGCGCAGGACAAGGCTTACCAGAATGCGCAGGCGAACTCCGACAAGCAGAACGCCAAGTTGGAGCACGATAAGGCGCTCAACCGCGTGGTGCTGGAGCTGCTGTCCGACCACACCGAGCTGTTCAAGCAGTTCAGCGACAACCCCAACTTCAAGCGCTGGCTGACGGATACGGTGTTCGATGCGACCTATCAGCCTGGCGCGGTTCCGCCGAAGGTGCCGCCGCAGTCTGGGGCATCGGCATGAGGACGAATGGGTGCGGGAGGACGCGATGACCGGAATATCTCCAGAGGATCAAGCCAAAATTTCTGCGCTTTGCAGAGAGGCCGAGCGACTGGAAGAAGACGCCCTGTATTCGAGCAAGGGGCATTTCAATGCCGAAGACACATGGGTTCGGCGCAACTACTGGCTCGGTGTGCCAGCAACCGCTCTTGGTGCGATTGCAGGTGCCGCGTTGGTCAAAAGCCAACCTGAGTGGGCCAGTGCCTTTACCTTGCTGGCGTCGCTACTGACGGGGTTGATGACCTTTCTCAAGCCCAATGAGCGCGCTGCAATGCACCGGGCAGCTGCCGGACAGTTTTTGGCTCTTCGGAATGAAGCCCGCTTTTTTCGCGAGATCGAATTGCTTGAGAGTGATCGGCTGGGAGAGCTTCCTGAGCGATTGAAGGCTCTTTCCTCTGCACGCAATGAGCTGAACCAGAAGAGCCCGAGCATTCCACGGCACGCATTTGTGGCTGCACGCAAAGGCATAGAAGAAGGCGAAGCCACCCACAAAGTGGACAAGGAGAAATGACAGGATGTCGGTATTGAGTTTTCTGACGGACACGGCCAGCAGTGCCGTGCTCTCCACAACTGAGCAGTCGTCGATCACGACTTCGATCACAACACTTCAATCGCGGATGGCGCTGCACTTTGACAGCGGCGTAATTGCGCAGCATTTCCGATTCGGCTCTTCAACGCGAGGCACGATCCTGCCGCGCTCAATGGACGAACAGTCCGATATTGATTACATGGTGGTCTTCAGCGATGGCAGCGCCACGCCGCAGACTTACCTGAATAGGTTGAAGACTTTTGTCGAAAAACGGTACGGCTCATCGGAAATCTATCAGTCCAGCCCGACCATTGTTCTCGAGTTGAACCACATCAAGTTCGATCTGGTGCCCGCGACAAAAACGTGGCTCGGCGAGCTTCAGATTCCCAACGGGTCAGGCGGTTGGATGACCACGAATCCGAACGACTTCAACGCCACTCTTGAAGCAAAGAACAAGGACAACAACTCTTTGATCAAGCCAACTATTCGTCTGATGAAATATTGGAATGCGGCCAGCGGATTTCCATTCGATTCATTTGCGATGGAGAAGTGGATTTGTGGTCAAGGCTTTTGGTTCCAGTCGAATCAAAAGGACTACCTGTTTTCGGTAATCGACAATCTGAGCACCGACTCGTCTTACTCGCAACGAGTCAATAATGAAATCACGCGTGCAAAAACTATTGTGGCCAAGGTCAGGCAATGCGAGAAAGACCAGATGCCGGTAACGGCTGAGAATGAGGTCAAGAAGTTGTTCAGGCTCTGAGGGGGTATTGAAATGGCATTAAATCTCGCAAAGGCCGTCATCGGCTACCTGAAGGAACGCCCCGAGGAAAAATTCACTGCTCGGCAAATTGCCGAATGGGTATTTGCCACCTATCCGGATGAGTGCCAGGAAAAGCGGGCCAACAGCCGTGGGGACTACATCAAGTCTGATGCGGATCTGGTGCAGCAGCTCGTCGCAGAAATCAGTTCGCAGCGCCCGCGCATGCAAACGAAGCACCCAGAGCTGAAAACGACAGAGGGACGGCCGCGCAAGTACTACTACTCGGAGCGCTCGGACAGCGCCGAAGTGGCGGCGGTGGAAAGCGAAGGTACGTCGGCGGCTGCAGATGCCAATGCGTTAAAGATTGACGAACACGCGCTGTACCCATTGTTGTCGCAATACCTGTGGGAGGAGTTCGGCGTCTTCTCCAAACGCATCGACGAGAAGCGTTCATCCAACAAGCGCGGGCCCAATGGCAATCGCTGGCTGTACCCGGACGTGGTCGGCATGGAGGATTTGGGCGCGGACTGGCATCAGGAGGTTCGCGACTGCGTCAACCAGTATTCCGACAAGCGCACCAAGTTGTGGTCGTTCGAGGTCAAGCTGCTGATCAATCGTTCGAACGTGCGCGAGTGCTTTTTTCAGGCCGTATCGAACTCGTCCTGGGCCAACTTCGGTTATCTGGTTGCTGCGGAAATCGGCGGCACCGACACACTGAAGGAACTGCGGATGCTCTTCGCGGCCCACGGCATTGGCTTCATCAAGCTGGACGTCGACAACCCTGCCGACAGTCAGGTGCTGATTCCGGCGCGTGAGCGCGACGAGATCGATTGGGACATGGCCAATCGGCTGGCCACGGAGAACAGGGACTTTTTGGAGTACGTGAAGCTGGTGAAACAGTTCTACCAGACCGGCGAGGCGCGTCCGGCGGACTGGGATGTTCCCGCGACGGAGGACTGACGGTTTATTCCAGATGGCCGATCACGTCGAGGCGTTCATCGCCACGCTGAAACGCCCCGAACCAGCCGTCGCGCGAGTCGGCGCGCGTGCGGCTCACCAGCAGCGTGAACCCCTCGCAGTCGCGCCCCTTGGCGGTGGCGAAGTCGGTGGTGTCGAATTTGGCCTCACGCACCAGTGTCGTGGCCACCGACTTCATGGCCGACTCAAACAGGTCAAGCAGGTTGTCTTGTAGGCTGGCGTCAATGTTGCGTGAGGTGACGTCGTCAATGACGGCGTGCTTGAATCGGTTACTCATGGTTGATACTCCGTGTTGGCATGGATGACATGAACGCGCTGTTCGGCAGCGAAGCCAAGATCTTCTGCGCGGTTTGAAATCACACGTTGCGTAGCAGCCAAGCGGCCTCAGCCTCTCGCCGCGTAACGAGTCCCGGCAACACTTTCCCGCCGCCATAGACCCAGCGTCGCAGCTCCGTTGCGGCGGCAGCCCAGTCCCGCTGGTTGATGCGCCGTCGCAGTGTCGACGTCTGCAACCGTCCGGCGCCAAGGTTGAACGTGAAGTCCACAATTGCCGCGAGCCGCCCCTCGGGCTCGGTGGCCAGCACCGGGCAGTAGCGCAGCGTGGCAGCGAGTGCCGATTGGAGATCGCGCGCCAGATAGACCTCTGCTTCCGTCTCCGTAATCGGTGGGTGCTTGGAATCGCAGAGATGGCCGTACCCAATCGTCCAAAAGCCTGCGGGGCAGATGTATGGAACGGCAGTGATCTCGATTCCGCGCTTCACCCTGCGCTCAAACCCCTCGAAGCGCTTAGCCAGTTCGATGGCCGCCTTCGGTACCTCGGTCACGGCCGCACCCGGTCAAACACGCGCCCGAGGAACCAGAAGTTCAGCACCCCGGCCCACAGCGCCTGATCGGCCTCCGTCCAGGCATGCAGGATGGCCGTGCCCCAGCCAGCACCTGCAGTCACTGCAGCCGCGAATGCGGCCGTCTTGGCGGCGCAGTACAAGGCCATAAACCAGTAGGTGATGACCGGGCGAACGCTGCAAGACAGGGCATCGGCCCAGCGCACGCCGGTTTTTTCGCCCTGCGTGCGAACGGCTTCTCGCAGTGTTTCGATGGCTCCGACGTTCCACGCGGCATCGGCTCCCGCGCCGATTTCCGACATTCGCTGCGCGCCACGCAGCTTCTCGAACTCCAGCGCCTTGTCCTGCATCGCCAGTTCATGGCCGCGCTCCCCCTTGCGGTCGAGCCACTTGAGGATTTCAGGTGCGAGACGGAAGGCCCCACCGAGGAGACCACCGAGCAAGGTCTCGATCATTGCGGGCCTCCCATCAGTTTGAGCTTGATGGCGGCACCGACCAGCAGCGCGGCCAGGATGCCGGTGGTGATGACCTTGACGGTGGTCTGCCAAGCCGTGCGGCGGGCGTCACGCCAAGCCTCCAGCAGATCGCGCAGTTCACGAATGTCGCGCGCTGCGTGGCCGTTTTCCAGGCCGAGATGGGTCAGGACACGTTCGGCTCCGCGTTCAGCGGCGCGGTCGAGCAGTTCGTCGAAGTCCTCGCGTCGCAAGAGCAGCATGTTCTCGACGAGCGCAGGCTGTTGTTGTTCGGGTTCGGTCATAGCAGTCTCCAGAAAGGCGAAACCCGCCCAGTGCGTGAACACATGGGCGGGTTTCTGGTGGGTACGAAGAAGGGAATTCAGATGGCGATGCCAGCGCTCCAGCCGGTGGACTTGTAGGCTGAGAGCTTGGCCTCGTCCTCGATGTAGCAAAGCCAGCCAATCTTGGGAACGTGGTACTCCCAGGCATCGGCAATGCGCACGGCGATCTGGTTCGTTTTGCCTGCCCACACACCCGTGGCAGCAGCAGGCACGATGTAGCGGTCGCCGTTGGCGGGGCTGGCAGGTGGCGTGGTCAGGTCGCGGTCTTTCACGGACAGGCCGACCACCGCGCCGAGGCGCTTGAGGTTGGTGTCCATGCCGGTGTCCCAGCCACTTTCGCCGAGCGTCCAGCCGTAATTGAGTCCCAGGTTTGGGTCGGTTAATGACATGGTTTATCTCCAGAGATTCAATGCTTGGCCGATGGTTTGACGTATTCGCCGGACAGCGTCCGGGTCGCCGGTGCGGTGGCTTTGATGCGGGTGCTGTCGCCAGTGCCTGCCAACGATGGGTAGGTACAGCACGCCGCCCCGCTTGGCTACGAGCAGGGTCAGCAGCCAGTCGGCGAAGTTGTTGAGGTCGGTGGTTTCTTTGAGCACGGCTTCTACGGCAGATCGACGCATCACGATCAGGCCGTGCACATGGCTGGCGCTGTTCGCGTGCTGCCAGCGGCTGTAGGCCAGACGACGCACGGCGATGTCATGGCCGTTTTCGTCGGTCAGCGCTTCGTCGGTGTAGGCCATCACGGCCTGCGGGCAAGCATCCAGCGCGTCGGCCAGTTGTGTGAAGGCACTGGCTTCGTACAGATCGTCGGGATCGACAAAGGACAACAGCGGCAACGTGCCTTGTGCATAGCCTACCGCGCGTGCCTCACCGATACGGCCTGGAATGCCGGGCAGAACGTGCAACTGGATCGGCGCACCTTCAAGACTGGCGATGCAGGCCTCCCGCCATTCGGCAGGTTCGTTCAGGGTGAGCAGATGAACATCAATGCGCGCCTTCATCACACACCTCCCCAATACTGTCCCCAACGCAGGCCGTAGCCCGCGCGATCCATGACCCGCACCTGCGGCTGCCAGCTGCTCAAACCATCGCGCTCGGCGCTGATCTCCACCGTGATGCGGTCGCCCAGCGCACCGGCATCCAGCGCGGCCACGGTTGCCGTCCAGGTAAAGGTGGTGCCGAGCAGTCCCGTTTCGGTGTGCGCCAGCACGCTGTTGCGATTGCGGATACGCAGCGTGTAGCTCACGCCCAATTCCGGCCCGATGTCGCCCTCGTCTTGCTGCACGAGATAGGCGGTCTGCTGCGTGCGGTCGCGATGGACCCACGCGACGGTGAGGTCACCGGCCACCACGACAGGCTCGGTCTGGCCATTGAGGCGGATACGACCGGGTGGATACGGCAAAGCCTGCCGACCGGTCAGCACCATCGGCTGCCCATTGGCGGCCAGCACAGGATCTCCCTGATCGGTCGATGTGCGAGGAATCGCACCCACGAACACCGACTCGCCCGGGGCGCGTTCGGCACCTTCCGATGCCAGCCATTCACCAACACCGATCAGTCGAGTCCCCGACGCATGTGCTTGGGGCGTGGTGTCGAGCATGCCGCGTGCGAGATCGATGGTCGCGTCTGCGGCATCGAAGGCCAGGACGGCAACTACCTCTGCAATCGACCCACTGGCATCCACGAGATAGGCGTAGTCGCCCACGGCCAGTCTTTCCGGCTGGCTGATAGCCGTCACTGGCATACCGATGGCATCGACCTCGCTGGCAGGCAAGGCTGCATCGAGCGTCAGCAGTGGTGCGTAGTCCTCACCCACGACGGTTGCGAGGTCGCCGCCGGATGCGCCGGTGGCCAGTTGCCAGTTCAACTGCCCGGTGCCACCGGCGGCGGCCAGCGCACCGAGATAGGTGTCGGTGTCGGTCAGGTAGGCCAGATCTGCGCGCGACAAGCGCCGGGCCAGTTCCCAATACGGCACCTCGACGGACAGCACCAAGGCGGGGGGCAAAGGTTCGATGGTCGGATCTTCGACGTGCGGCGGCGGGGGCGACAACACGGTGTTGCTCATCCCGAACACATCTTCCATCGCTTCGATGCGCCACTCGGCCGCGCCCAAGGTGCCGGTATCGATGCCGGTAACACGCACCACCATCTGGTCTACGCCCAAACGCGGCCAGTTCAGCAGGAACACATCGCCCGGCAGCGGCGCACGTTCCAGCGTGTCGCGTGCCACGGTCAGACTCATCCGGGCCAGCGGCGAACCCAAGGCGCGCAGGTCACGCAAGGCCAGCCGGGCAGCGAGTGGCCCGTAGTTGACGCCCGGGTAGTCGCGGCGCTGATTGATCACGCCGCCTTGCAACTGGATGGCGGCAAGATTTTCGACTGTGACCGTCGCATCACCGCCGGTTTGCCAATCGGTGTAGACGACGGTCAGTTCATTGGGTAGCTCGCCCCACTGGGCACGCTCGAAGCGTTCCAGCCGGACGATTTCGTCAGGCCCCAACTGCGGCAGGCTGTCGATCCAGTAGTCGTCGCGCAGCAGTTTCAGCTCAAACGTGCCTTGCTCCGGATCGGTGTAGAGGATGCCGCCGATGTGGTCGATGACCTGGCCGATGAAGCTCTCGATGGGCTGCTGGCGCGTCCAGATCAAATTGAGGCCGAAGCCCTCACTCGACAAAGCCCATGCCGCATTCCAGAAACTCCAGCCGATGGTGCTCTGCGGATAGCCCATGCCCCAGTGCGGATCGGTGAGGCACTGAACCAGGATGTGCGCCGGATTCATGCCGACGCTAATCTCCTGTCCTTCGTCCTCATCCCAGATGCGGACTTCGGAATCTCCCATCCAGGCATGGTCATGCCAACCGGCATTGAAGCGACGCACCCGCACAGCCCAAGGCTTGATGTACGGGTTGTTGGCCGCAAACAGGATCTTGCGCGCCACCAAAGACAGCACGCCTCGGAATGCCGGAATGGCTGGCCCAAGGCGACTCATCAGATAGTCGTTACGCCCCTGACCAGCATGGCCCGACAGCACATCGATGGTGCCCACCACGCCGCCTTCACGCTCGTCACCACCAAACAGGGTGGGCTTGTTGATGGAGAGACTGGTCAGCCCATGCCCGTTCGGTAGCGGCGCACGGTCGGCATCACCCCACGCTGTACGGTCGCCCATCTGGATTTCCTGCACGGCATCGACCGGCCCTTGGCACAGGGCTAGATGCAGCCCCATCCGGTAGCGGTAGCCAACGGTTTGCGATTTGCTGCTGCCACCCATCAGCCGTGCTCCCGCTGGCTGGACTGATTGCGGGCGTGCTCGACCACCCGCTGCGCCATTGCATCGCCGGTGGCCAGCAGGGTGTCGGCGTCACAGCCATCCCGCAGAAAGGCGCGGAAATCTAGATCGTGACGCGCAAACCAAGTGCGCGTGCCGTTCACGCACAGGCCCACGGCGCGCACATGATCGATGGTGATGACGGTCTGCGTGGTCATTTCTTGCCACCTTTCTTCTTGATCGGATCGGCTTCCAGATCGCCGTACCAGACGACGTTGGAGCCGCGCAGCAGCACGGTGCCGAACACGACGGGAATCGGTCGGCCTTCTTCTGCGGTTGGGGCATCGACGTCGGACAGGGACGCCGGTTTGGGTTCGGGCGGTTTCGGGGCGAGCGCGACCGAAACCAGCGCCGCCACCACGATGACGACGAGGTACCACATGGCGATTTCTCCAGGGATTCAGAACACGCCGGTCGAAAACGGGTTCTTGCTTGGGATGGCGGGAAAGCCGCCGTAGTTGTCGAGGTTGCCGAAGCGCGACTCGCACGTGGCCGTGCTGTGGTCGCAGCCGACCGTCAGCAGCACTTCGGTGCCGACCTCAATGGCTACCGGATAGAGCAACTCGACGCCGCCACCGTAGTCATTGACGATCATGTGGCGGGCACCTTCCGGGGTTTGCAGCCAGCCACCGGCCAAGCCACCACTGACGCTGCCGGGCGTGCCACCGTCGAGATCGACGTTGCGGCCATTGCTGTTGCTCACCAGGGCACTGGCAGCAATCGGTGACGCGCCGCAGGCAGCTGAATACAGCACGTGGGAACACTTGCGGCTGTAGAGCCGCCGCAACCCGATACGCTTGAGGCTGACCTGCGCCGACTCGCAGCGAACGCGAGCGACATCGTCAGCGACTTCGACGCCCAGCACCCGGCCCATCCAGCGCGTACCGGAGATCCACCAGTAGTCGCCCCACGTGTCTCGTCGTCCGATACGCAGGGTGATCGAGGTGGTGTCGCCGGTCAGCGAGTTGGCGAGCAGATGGCGCACGAGATCGCAGCTCGGCGGCAGTTTCAGATCCAGCCCAGCCTTCGCAGCTTCAGCTCCCAGCGCCAGTTCGTTGCGTTCGATGGGCAGGCTTGCGTACAGATTGCCGTCCAGATCGACGTCGAATTCGTGCGGCGTCAGATAGAACTGCGCGCTTTCGCTGGCGAAGGCGTATAGCTCGACTTCCAGCAATGGGTTCTGGCTCATAGTGCTTACTCTCCCTCGTAGGTTTGACGGTCATTGCCGCGTGGTTCGGGCAACTGGCGCGCGGTCAGGGTGATCTCCAGCAACGTCGGGCTGTGCCAGTACAAGTCGATGGCGTCGTGATCGAGGCGGCAGCGCACGAGACGAATGACGCGGCTGCCTTCGGGCACCCAGTCGTCGAGGCCCGAGCGCAGCACCAACACACCGCCCTGATCCAGATGGCAGGTCGCCGTCAGGGCGTACTGCCGGTAGCCGTCCGGATGCACGATCAAGCAGGCGGCGGGGCGATGCCAAAACGCAGAGATGTCTTTGCCATCCACGCGCAGGAAGCCATCTTCGGAATCGGCCTCTGCGGTCACCCACAGGATCGGGGCCAAACCATCGGGCAGCCAGAAGGCTTCCAGACGGCCTTGGGTGCGCCACAACCGCGCCCGCCAGATTTCGATTTCATCCAGTGAACTGGCCAGATAGCGCCGCTGGAAGGTAGTGGTCGACCACGGATCGTCCCGGCGCACCCACGGATCTGCAGGCGAAAAGTCCTGGCGGGTGATCGTGGCTTGTGCGGCGGTCGTCGGATCGTCACGCCAGTTGCCATCCGGCCAGACCGGGGCCTCGTCGAGCCATGGGTCATCCAGGACATCCTGGTCGGGCAATGGTGCAGGCTGGATCTGCGTGGGAATGTTGCCGCCGACCATGCCCGGCACCCACTGCGTGAGATCGGCCGGGTCGATGGCCTTGCCCCACACCAAGGGCATGACGGTGCTGCCCACGGCTGCGGCGCGTGCCAAAGGTTTCATCAGCCACAGCAGGTCGCTTTCCACATCGCTGAGCTGGGCGATCTGCCAGCCATCGGCGGCGCTGATCAAGATCCAGCGGCCATTGCCCTCAATTTCCTGCCAGCCCTGCACCCCGTCGTAGGTCAGATGCACATTGGCCGAGAGTGGCCCGAACTGTCGCCCGTCTGCCTCCGTCACGTTGAGTGCCAGTGCGCCACGTTCGCAGGACTCAGTCAGATGAACCGCGTACTGCGGCAGCGGCCACAGCGCCATTTGACCGAGATGATCGGCCAGCCAGTCGGCCACCAGGGCATCGGTCTGACGAGCGTTACCCACCTTGTAGGTGAGCCAGCGCCGGGGAACGCGTCTGCGTGCCTGACGGGATTCATTGCCACTGGCCAGCCGCGTGACGCTGGTCTGCCACTCCAGCCGTTCCACGAGGGGCTCCATCCAATCATGGCGGAAGGCAAACACGCCGCGTTGTGCATCCGGCCACGGCTGGTCGCCAAAGGCATCCATACCAGTGGCGACGATGGCGCTTGAGGCCGTATCCCGGCGCAGCACTTCGACCAAGAAGGTCGGTGTATCGATGGGTGGCCAGGGGCCTGCCAAGGATTCCGCCAGCAGGCTGGCCGCCAGATTGGGTGGCAGCGGAGCCACAGCCGATTCCGGCGTGAAGTGGGCTGCGCTCGCACCAAAGGTGGCACGCAAGAGCACTTCACTCTGGAAGGCGGGCAGTTCGCTTCCCGGCGTCGGCTTGCTGGAAACCTCCGCGATGTCTTGAACGACGACGCGATCCGTCATGCCGACTCCACACCGAACTCAGCGGCATTGAACGCGGCCTCCGTCCACTGCACGTTACCGTTCGGGTTGCGCTCGAACAGCGTGCTCTGCCACGCCAGTTGCTCCTGCAGAATGATGTCGGTACTGACGGCGCTCTGCGTACCACTGACCACGAGGCCTTTGACCTTGCCCAGACCGGCGTCGGTCTTGCGCGCCAGCATGGTCAGTTGCACGCCGTAGATGGCGGGCGTGGCCATCACCGGCAGCGGCTCGACATCGAAGGACTGACGCAGCCCCACGCTGGGCGCACTGATTGCCGTAGCCTCGTCCTCGTCACTGACGGCTTCCCATGCGGCAGTGCCGACCGGACTGGTTGTCCACTGGTTCAGGCTGCCATCGGCCTGAGCCTGCAAGGCATCGACGCGCACGTCGCCAAGAAAGGTGTTGTTGATCGTGCCGGTGGTGTCGGCGATGTAGAAGTCGTCGACATCGATGGTGAGTGGACAGTTCTGGCCGGGGACCGCGCCGACGAATGCCGTGAGCAGTTGGCCACCGCCTTGGATGGTGTTCTGCGCCGTCATCTGGATGGCCAGGATGCCGTTGATGCGCACTGACAGAATGCCGTTGCTGGTGCCCTGCGTGACCTGCAACTCGATGTAGTGCCAGCCGCGCGCCGGAGCGCTGGCGACTGATACAGAGATCAGCTGGTCGTAGCCGTATTGCCAGCGGTAGAGCTTGAGCCGACCGTCCTCGCCGATCTTCACCAAATGTGCAACCTGCGAGTTGGCATCGCGCACGCCGAGCAGCAAGGGTTCGATGTAGGTGTTCTGGTACGGCACCACCCGAATGGCCGCCCCGACGATCAGGCTGGTCTTGGTGGCGTCCAGGTTCTTGACGTAGCCGCCCCCGGAACCTTCCGGCAAACGCAGGGCATAGGAGGACGGACGACGGCCATTGATGCGGGTGGCCTGCGGCGACAGGTAGGCCGCCTTGCCACGTGCGAGCCACGGATCGCCAAAGCTGTCCACAGCCTGCGGGTCGTAGTGATCGAAACCGTCGATGAACAGAAGTGCCATTGGACTTTCCCCTGAAAATTCAGCCTTGCAGCGCCGCACGGATGGCCCGTGCATTGCGCCCGATGATGTTGACGATGACTTTCTCTCCGGCAGGCGACTGCAGGTGGTCGTGGGTCACGCCCGGATCGACCGCGTTGACGATGCGCACCGCCTGATTCATCTGCGGCTGCGCGGGCGGCACTTTCACCTCCGGTACCAGCCCGCCCGCTGCGAAGGCCAATTCGCCACCCTTGAAACGTGGGCCTGCCGACAAGCCGTTGAGCGAATCGAGGAAGGCCACACCGACCTGGCGCACGGCGGCCGCCCGCACCACGTACTCGCCTGCGGACAGACGCGCCGGGATCGAATCCGACGTGGCGCTACCCGGGCCGGAGACCAGACCGCCACCCGCGAACTTCTTGATTCCACCCAAGAGAGCCATCACAGCGGCGACCATGGCTACCATCGCGGCCACCGCGAGTGCCGGGCCAACGTAGGGAATGGAAGCCTGCGACGCCGCCGCCCCGGCTCCCGCCTTGGCCGCATCCATCGACACCACGGCGGTGGTTTCGGTGGTCTTTTGGGCGACCTTGGCGGCGCTGGCCGCCGCATCGACGGTTTGCTCCTGCTGGATGAAACCGAGCTTGAGCGCCAGCATCCGCGCCTGCATGGCGATCCACTGCTGAAACGGCTGGATCACGATCTGCTGCAGGAAGGCGTCGGCCACCTGCTGGAAAATGCTGGCCAAGGCACTGCGCCAGGTCTGCGCGCCGGTGATCATCCCGTTGAGCGCACCGCCGAAGCTCTCACCGATGCGGTTCCACAGCGGGGCCATTTCATCGACGGTAAGCCGGGTGCGATCCAGCTCGTTGCGCCACGCCTGCACGCGAATCACCGCATCGGGCCCGATGGCCTGCGCGGCTTGCTGCATGGTCGGCAACAAGCGCTCCATCTCTGTGGCTGATTGCTGTTGCAAGGCCACGATCTGCTGACGGGCCTGCGCTTCGGTGAGCAGACCGGCCTGCTGCTGGGTCTGAATGGCCTCCTGCGCATTGCGCAGACGCTCGGTGACCTGCCGCCATTGGGCCTCCAAGGCCGCCAGATTGGCCTGCGCTGCCTTCACGTTGATCAGCCGGTCAACGAGCGACACGCCGTCGGTATCGCTTTCTGCAGCAAGACGCGCCCGCAGGTCGCGGTAGCTGCGCTCGATGGCAGCCTGCCGGTCGGCATCTGTGGCTGTGCCGGTGATCTGTGCCAGTTCCTCACGCGCCTGCGCCAAAGCATCGGCCAGTTCACGCTCGGCTTGCGCAGCCTTGCGCGCATTGGCCTGCTCGATGTCTGTGCGCCGGTTGTTGAGCGTGATGAGGTCGGCTTCCGCTTTGGCCACTTCAGCCTTGGCGCGCAGGCGGTCGTTTTCCGATTTGCCCGTGGTGGCGACTTGCTGACTACGGGCCAGCTCCTGCTGCTTGCGGGCAATCTCGGCATCGACCTCGCGCTGCTCGATGGCCGTTTTCTGCGTGTAGTAGTCGCGCACCGAGACCAGACGGTCCTCGAGCGCAGCATCCAGCGCAGTTTGTTGCCGGGTCAGACCGTCCTTGAGCAGGGCGAACTCGGCGTCCAGCTGCGCTTTCATCAGCGTGGTTTGCGCGCCGGTCGTGTCCTGCGCTGGCTTGACGGCTTTGGGCTTGGTCAGGCGTTGCAGCAGTTCCGGATCGGCCTGGATCTTGGGTGCCTTGACCTCGATGGGCTTGGGGTCGAACAGGCTGTCCCGGAAGGACGCCAGCTCATCCAACCGTTTGACCAGATTGCCTTTGAGGTCGGCAATGATGGCCTTCGCTCCGTCGGCATTGCCCTTGAGCGCTTCCACAGCGGCGGCGACACCCGCGCCAATGGCCTCGCCCAAGGCGACGAAGGCCTTGCCAACCGTGGCGGCACCGAGCGCCAGGGTCTTGAGCACCAGCACCACGCCATCCAGGATCGCGCGCAGTGTGCCGCCTTGCTTGGCCGACTCGACCATGCCACCGGCCATGTCGTTCAAGGCAGGCAGCAAAGAGGCGATGATCTGGTTGCCAATGCTGGTGGTAGCCAGCTTCAGCTTGTCGAGCGCATCGTTGAAGTTGCCCGCCTGCGCTGCAGTCTCACTGCTCATCTGCACGCCGAGCGCCTGCATCTCGGCAGCCAGCTCGTTGATGCCGTCGCGCCCTTGATTCAGGAACGGGATCAGCTCTGCTCCCGACTTGCCGAACAGTTGCACGGCCAGGGCGGTTTTCTCCGCACCATTGGGCATGGCCTTGAAGCGCTCAGCCAGATCCAGCAGCACCTGATCGGTGGCGCGCAAGGTGCCGTCCTGGTTCTTGAACTCGACGCCCACGGCGGAGAATCCGCGAGCAGCATCTTCCGACCCGGTCGCGGCTTCCAGCATCGTGGTGGACAGCTTGCGCAGCCCCTTCTCGAACGATTCGCCCGACACACCGGACTGTTCGGCTGCCGGTTTCCATACCGACAGGGTCTCGACGCTGACACCGACACGTTGCGACATCTCGTCCAGCGCGTCGCCAGTGTCGATGGCCGATTTCACCATCGCGGTCAGACCGGCCACGGAGACAGCCACCCCGAGGTTGGCCAGCACGCCGTTGACGCTCTTGGCGGTGTCGGTCAGGCCACCCAGGCCCCGCTTGATCGAGTCGAAAGCGGTCTTGGTCTGGTCGACGGCACTGATCAGGATTTGGGCACGATTGCTTGCCATCAGACTTTGTCCAGTTCTTGTTGAATCGCCCGCGCCAAGGCAGGTAGTGCGCGTTGCACGCCAACCGCCAGATTCAGTCGTCGTTTGAGATCGACGCGCTTGACCAGCACGGCGATGGGAATCTCCTGGCCACGCTTGATCTGCTTGGCCCCGGTACGACCACGCTCGGCCCGCTTGAAGCGGCCCAGCTGCCTGGCGTTCTCTTTGATGTTCTCGGCCATCAGCAGCACGCGACCGTTCTTCTCGATGAAGAAGGCATTGCCCGAGCGCATCAGGCCATCGATGACCGCCTTGAAGCGCTTGGGGCCGATGCGCCCGGGCAGCAGCGGTATCAGCAAATTGCCGCTCACCGTGCCGCCTTTTTCGTGCAGGCCGAGCCACGGAATCTTGCTGCCCACCAGCAAGGCGGGCAGTTGCTCCGACTTCTTGTCGAATACCTTCACGCCCATCGAGGAGATGAAGCTGTTGCGTTTGACGGTGAAGGCGCTGCGCATCTCGGATCGCGCGGCGTCACGCACTTCACGCCCGCCCGATTGCATGCCCTTGGCGACGGCAGCGTGGATGGCACGACGCCGCTCCGCACCCCACGCCGCCAGCTGGCGCGGGTCCAGCAGGCCGGTGGTGGTGAGCGAGAGACGCATGGCTCAGTCCTTGAGTAGATCGCGTTGCAGTTGTTCGATCCCACGCTTCTCGCCCTGTGCTGCCACGGCATGAATGCCGAGCAGCTGGGCCAGTTGCTGCCGCTCGATCTGTCCGTCGGCATCCAGAAAGGCTTGCGCCTGCGTGAGCGTGTAGCCCATCAAGTCACCGAGGCGGTGACCGGCGCGGATCAGGCGGGCGACGGCAGCGTCCCACCCGAGTTCGTCAGTGAGCGCAGCGTCGGCGCGAGTCGCTGGGCTGCGCCCTGAATGCTCGGCACGACGTGCGCCACGAAAAAATCCGCGTTCACCTCGAACACGGCGGCGGCCAGTTGCACGGCGTCCTCCAGTGACAGATCGTTGATCCACGCGCGTTCGCGTCGGGTGGTGATCGCCAGCAGGTCGAGCACGGCATCGCCGTGCCGCCCCAGCAGCGCCATCCAGTCCGGATCGCTGGTGATTTCCTCGGCCAGCGGGCGCACCACGGCCAGCAGTCGTGGCAACTCACCCAGCCGGATCGGCGTCAGTTCCAGCGCGGTGCCGGACAGCGTCACGACCACAGGCTCAGGGGGGAAGGTCTTGAAGCCGTCCATCACAGCAGCACCAGACGACCGAACTGACCGAGATCACCACCGACCGGCTTGGTCAGATCCGCCAGTACTTGGCCCGACAGCTCGAACTTGAGCAATTCGTCCGTGATGATCGAGAGCTCCTTGGCCGGGTTGATGGCCACGCGGTAGAGGTCGATCACCACCTCGCGGTTGCCGTCGGCGGTGTTGAGCCCCTCGAAGCGAATCCAGCGCTCGGGCAGCGGCTGGGTGAACATCGCCGTGCTCTGCGCCGCGCCATAGGCGTAGTCGACGGTGAACGGCTCGGTGTACGGGCCGCCCGACGTGGCATCGAGCACCACCAGCGAACCGTGCTTGGCATTGACGCTGTATTGGCTGGCCGGGAGCGTCTTGGGCGTGGCATCGGAGTCCTGAATCTGCACGGCGGACACGTTCTGCATGGTCAGCGGGTACAGACTGCCCGGCGTGACCGGGAGGGGCAATGCTTCGCCGGTCACCGTACCGGGAGTGATCGTGGTCGTGGTGCCGTAGAGCGCCAACGCCAGATTGGTGGCGATCAGCTCTTCCAGCGTGCAGGCGAACTCGCCTTTCTTGGTCTTGATGAGTTGCAGGTCGGTTAAGCGCTGACCCGACTGCGCTTCCTGGTGCTCGATGGTGTCCACCGACAGCGACACCTTCAGTTCGGGCACGTTGCCGACGAAGGTCAGTCCTGCTGGATTGCCGAGGTCATCGCGTGCGCCGATGTAGACGCGGCCTTGTCCAGAAAAGTAAGCCATGTTCAGTCTCCTTGGGTGGCTGCAGTTGTGGAAACACCGGATGTGGCTTCACGGCGGGTGGGTTTGGAATCGGTGGCGGGGATGGCCGCTTTGGCCGTGCCTTGTGCGATCAGCCAGCGGGCGCTGGCGTCATTCAGATCAAGGCGATCACCCACGGCGAGGCGCTTGCCTGCGTGGGTGTGGGGTTTCAGTAGTTCGATGGAGAGGGTTTGCATAAGGTGTTCATCCTGTTTGGGTGAGGTCGATGGCGTGGGTGCGGTAGCGGATCTCGTAGCGAGCAGGCAGCGCGACGGCCCCGGCGTCGGCGTCGTCGAACTCCCATTCGCAGTCGATCTCGCGCACGGCGATGGCCAGACCGCCCAGATTCGGGTCGGCGAGCATTGCCGCGTGGGCCGCGACCAGCGTCTGGTCGGCGACGTCGAAGGCATCCGCACCGCGTGCCACCACGGCAAGCCGGACGATCAGCAGCCGGTCGACCAGGTGGTTGGCGTGGGCGGTGATGCTGTCGCCATCGACGAACAGCAGCAGCGCTGGACTGGCCTCGCGGGTGACCGGTACGGCAGGCATGCGTAGCACCGGTGTCGGGGCAATCGCAGATGCCAGGCGCGTGACGATCTCCCGCAAGACGCGCTCGCGGACGGAGTTCATGGGGAGTTCCTCAGAGTTGGGAGAGCGAGGCGCGACGCTCGGTGCCGTCGCCGATGGCGCGCACGTCGCGCACCTGATAGGTATTGCCTGCCACCTCGACGGTGTCCCCGGCTGCCAGCGTCAGCCAGGACGCCGGGTAGTCGATCTGGTAGTCCCGCGACAGCGCAAAACCATCCAGCACGGTTTCGTCGGGGGCACGGAAGGCGCAGTGCACGGTGCTGCCCGCCACCGTGACGGCGGTCAGCAGTCCTGCACTTCGGGCCGCCTCGTACAACGTCGCGACATCCATCAGGCAGCAACGAGCTTGATCAGCACGCCAGGGCGATGGCACATCGGCAGCGGGTTGCTCTGCGTGTGCAGATCAGTGCCCCGGTCGAACTTGCGTGGCTCCTGCTTGGCATACAGTGGCTGGCCGATGGTGTTCACGGTCTCGTTGAAGTCCGCTGGCGCGAAGTAGGTCGCGAAGGTATCCACCGTGCCGACCGGGAAGGCATGGGCTTCCCCTGCGGCAATGAAGCGGCGCGACCCCAGCGTGCCGTCGGCCTGCACAAAGGACGCCTGGCCACGGTATTCCTCGAAGGTGATGCCGCTGTAGCTGAAGCCCGAGCGCATGTCGTTGATCAGCACTGCGCCCTGCTGCCAGTTCTGGTAGGCGGTCTTGACCTCCTTGTGGGTGGTCAGTGCCCGGAAGAACTCGGTCGAGCACAGCACATGCACGCCGGTCGAGAACTCGCCAGTGAGCCCATCTTCCATGAGGCCCAGCAACTCGAGGCAGGCAGTCTTGATTTGCCCGTTGTCGGCCGCCGTCGAAAACTCGAAGGACACCGATTGCGCAGTGATGTCGAACTCGTCGAACAGATCGACGAGCTCACTGCCATCAGCGTCGAGGATCTTGCCTTTGAGCGCACCCATGCGCAGATGCTCCAGGGTGATCGCGTGCTTGTTGCGCATGGTCTCCAGATGGCGGGCCATGACACCGCCGATGGCTTCCATTTCGGTTTCGGAACCGAAGGCGCGCAGTCCTTGCACTTCCTCGGGCAGCACCACGTCGTCGTGGGGGATGTGCGGGATCACGAAGGAGCGCAGGTTGCGCTTGCCACGCTCACCCACCGTGCCGGGCGAACCGGGCGCCCGGGTGGGCAGCAGATTCAGACGACCGGCGTACTCCTCGACGATGATCTGCCGGGTGCGCACCGGCTTGGCCGGGAACAGGTTGAGTTGCTCCAGCCGCCCATAGCGGTTGGGCAGGAGGTTGATGGCGGCCGTCAGGCTGGCCATCGAAAAGCCGGGGTTTTCAAAAGGGTTCTGCATTTGGGATCTCCAGAAATGACGAAACCCGCCAGCGGCGGGTTTTGGGGGGAGTGAAACGGAGCGTTGGAAGTGCGTCAGGCGCGGGTTTTAGGCACTCTCGCGGGCCAGGACTCCACGTTCTGCGAGTTGCTTGATGGCAGCCACTTTGTGCGCAGTGCTGATGCCGGTCGGCCAGACCAATGCGCCGCGCGCGACGATGGCGTGGCGGGCGATCAGGATCGCGTCCTCACGGTCGATCAGCGTCGCATCGACGTCATTGCCGAGCACGCCAACGGCGGTTTCCGTGCCGTCCGAGG
This sequence comes from Cupriavidus sp. WS, assembly GCF_000395345.1. Taxonomy (NCBI): domain Bacteria; kingdom Pseudomonadati; phylum Pseudomonadota; class Betaproteobacteria; order Burkholderiales; family Burkholderiaceae; genus Cupriavidus; species Cupriavidus sp. WS. The sequence continues at coordinate 69,526 of NZ_AQPL01000012.1, forward strand.
CGCTCGGGTCGAGGGCCTTGAGCTTGGCGGTAGCCGTTTCGCGACCCACCACGGTGCCCAGCGACAGGTTCTGCGCGGCCGCGACGGTGTCCTGGTCACGCGAGTAGAGATTCGGCGCTTCGTACTTCAACAGGTCGCCGAGATTCTTGGGTTGAGAGACAGTGGGCATGGCTTACTCCTTGGCGGTGAGCTTCTTGACGGCAGCGACCACCGGACTGTTTTCCGGGCGCTGAATGGTTCCTGCCTCTGCGGTGATGCGCGAGGCGATTTCGGGTTGGTCGGCACGGGCGTCGAGCAAGGCGCGGCGCACCTGCGCTTCCGAGAAGCCTGCTGCGAGGAATTCCGCCGTGCGTTGGGATTGGCCCGCGATCAGGCACATCTCTGCAATGGCCTGAGCTTGGCCGCGCCCGCTGGCGAACGACTGCGCCAATGCGGCTTGGGCGGCAGGCGTCGGTTCAAGATCGCTGTCGGTCTGCGACTGGTCGCCCTGTGGGTCGGTGTCGGCCGGACGCTTAAGGTTTTCGTGGTCGTCTTTGGGGTCGGTCATGGTGTTCTCCAGGGTGAAAGGTTTGCTTCGGGGCGGGTTTGAAATGGATTGAGTGGACAAGCTTCGCGGCGAGGCGCGGGCCACGCCAGGCTGCGCCAACCGCTGCTTGGCCGCCAACGCGTCGGTGAACTCGGTCATCACCGCATCAAACGGCATCACCGCGTCGGCGAGGCCTGCTGCCACCGCCTGCTCGCCATAGAACAGCCCCGCCTCGGTGGCGCGCACGGCATCCGGATCGATGCCGCGCATCTGTCCGACCTGATTCACGAAGATGTCGTAGAGGCGATCCACCTCGGTCTGCAACGCGGTGGTGGCCTGGGGGGTGAGTGGCTCGTGCGGGGAGAAATCGTTCTTGTGGCTGCCCGCGAAGACAGCGGTGTAGTTCAGGCCGTCCTTGGCGTCCTTCACCGACTGGTCGACGTGTAGCGCGATCACGCCAATCGACCCAACGCCAGCGGTCTGCGACAGCGTCAGGCGTTGGCAGGCAGCCGCGATGGCAAAAGCCGCCGAGTACGCGGCATCGTTGGCGTGCGCCCAGATCGGCTTGATGGTGCTGGCGGCGCGGATGCGCTCGGCCAACTCGAACACACCCGAGGCCTCGCCCCCGGGCGAGTCCAAATCGAGCAGGATGCCCGCCACCTGCGGGTCGGCCAGCGCGGCATCCAGTCGGGCTTCGATCTCGCCGTAGGACATCAGGCCAGAGGCGGCTTCGATACCCATCGAACGTCTGACCAGCGTGCCGACCACCGGGATGACGGCAATGCCCGCCTGACCCGATGTGGCGTTCTGGCGCGGCATGGGCAGCGGCATCGCCATGTCCAGATCGGGCAAGCCGATGCGGGAACCCAGCACGGAGAGGATCACGTCGAGTTTGGGACGCGCAATGAGGAGCGGCGTCCCGTAGAGGCGGGACGCCAGATGAACGAGTTGCATGTCAGTTGTCCTGTTGGTCTTGCGGCACGGCCACTGTGGCGGCCGCATTCATGGGCGCGCCCAATGTCGATGGTTGGGGCGCTTTGTCATGGCGCGGGTCGGAGTCGAAGACCAGACCGAGCGCATCGGCACGCTGGTTGTCGGCGGCGATCTCGCGGTCGATGTCCTCGGCGTCGTAGCCGAAGGCCGAGATGGCTTCCGAGCGAGACAGCAGCCCGGCGCGAATGGCGGTCAGCATCGCGTCGAATTCCTTCTTGGGATCGACCCACTGCCAACCCTGTGGAATCCATTTGGCCGCGAAGTAGTCGCGCTTCTTCTCGGTGAACTGCGGCAGCGCCAGCGCGCCTTCAAGTAGCGCCTGCTCCATCCAGGCACGCCAGATCGGGCGGCACAGCTGGTGGACGATCACGCCGTGCTGGATGGCCTCACAGCGGCGGCGAAATTCCAGCAACCCGGCCCGGATCGACGAGTAGTTCACTTGCGTCAGGTCGCCGGTCAGCATCTCGTAGGTGATGCCCATCGCCGCTGCCACCGCCCGGAACTGCATGCGCAGGAATTCGGCGTAGCTCGCGCCAACGTCGGCAGGCTGACTGAACTTCACGTCCTCGCCGGGCTCCAGGATCTGCATCGTGCCCGGCTCCAGCCCGGCCAATGCTGCACCACTGGCATCCGGCAGTCCCTCACCCATCAGGTTGTCCTCAGGTGACAGGCGCGTGATGAAGCCCGCGAACATCGCGGCGGTTTTCTTGCGCACGAGCTCGGCGTCGTCGTACTGGTCGAGTTCGTTGAGCTTGACCAGTGCGCGCGCCAGCCACGGTTCTCCCCGGATCTGTCCGGGCCGCAAGGGACGAAACAGGTGAATGATTTCGCTGGCCGGGACACGCACTGTGTCGAGACCGCCCACCACGCCACCAGTGCCCGACATCGGAGCCAGTGAGCCATCACCCGGGTGTGAGCGATACAGGTGGTAAGCCACCCGCCGTCCGAGCTTGTCGAATTCGATGCCCGCACGGATCACATTTCCCGAAGCCAATTCCTGATTCAGCGTGGCTGGCAGGTGTTCGGGTTCGAGCAACTGCAATTGCAGGCCCACCGGCAGGCCATCTTCCGGGCGGCGATAGCGCAGCCGCACCAGACATTCCCCGCCTTCGAGCATGGCGCGACAGGCCAAGGCCTGCAGTCCGTAGAAATCAGTCAGTCCGGCGGCATCGGCCTCCTCGCACCAGTCCCACCACAGGCTATGAATGGCTTCACGCAAGGGCTGATCAGCCAGCATGCTCTGCGGCTTGATGCCGGTGCCGATGGCGTTCGAGACAAAGGCCTCGACGCCTGCCGCTGCCCAGGCATTGCGGCGTACCAGATCGCGGCTCTTGGCGCGCAATTCGTTCTGGGTGAACGCCAGCGCTGCAACCGCACCGGGATTGCCAATCTGCCACGCCAGGGCGCGACGGCCACCACCGATACCGTCATAGAACGGGGTGCCGCCAAGCAGACTCATGCCGACGCGTCTACGCATTCGGTCAAACCATCGCATGTTCAGAACCCTTTGCCGGTGGTGACCCGGATCTGGCGTGGCGCGCCAGGCCACAGTCCGGTGTCCACGGCCTGCTCGAAGAGGTCGCGCTTGACCGCCGCAATGGCAGCCTGGAGTTCATCGACGCTGCGGTACTCGACGGTCTTGTCGCCAAAGGTCACGCGCTTTTCGCCCTTGACAAGCGCCGCTTCCAGTGCGTCGAGGTGTGCTTGTGTGTAGGCCATCAGCGGAACACCGTAAGGTTGATTTCGGAGGAGTCGTCGAACGATGCGGCCGTGGTGGCGCAACTGATGTCGACGTACTGGGCGGTCTTCAGGTCGGTGCTGGATCGCACGATGGCAATGCGCTGCGTGCCACTGTTGGTGCTGCTGCGGGCGAGTGCCGTCCAGCAATAGTTGGCGTCGGGCATGGCAACGGTGAAGGTCACGCGGTAGCGACCCGCCGCCGTCCGGGTCACGCTGGCCACGTTGTGCGACGACCGCACGACGATCTGGTTGCCGACGTAGCCGAAGCACACCCACGCCCGGGCCAGACCGGGGTGGGTTGCGTCGATCTTGGTCTTGACCTCGAGCCCGACACGACTGGCCAGCGCACTGATGCGCGATGCGAGGCTCATCAGACAAGCACCCCCACAAAGACCGCGACAAAATCGGTGTCGGTGTTGCCGACATCACTGGCCGCGACGGCACCGATGTTGCTGCGCGCCTGGAGTTGTTCGGCGACGGTCAGCGACTGCGCCGCATCGAAGCGCACGCGGTTGTTCACGGCAGCGAGCAGCGCATCCAGACCACTGGTGCCGTTCTGCAGCAGTTGCTGGATTTCCACCAGCGTGTCGTACGCGGCATCGGCACCGCCCAAGATCTCGGTCTTGAGCGCATCGAGCAGCGAGACGATTTTGTTGGACGAGTACGTGGTCGTGGCCGCGACGTGCGCATCGTCGATCACCGCCGACGACACCACGGCGGCTTTCAGTTCGTTGATGGCCGCGACCAGATTCGACTTATCGGTGGTGGTGAGGTTGGCCAGGTTGCCTGCCTTGGCGCGGACGTCGTTGAACTCCTGCGCGACGCGGATGACCAGACTTTCGATACGGGTAGCAAGACTCATGTTTTCTCCTTGATGTGTCAGGACAGCCAGCGGCTTTTGATCACGCGCCGACCGGTGTTACGGTTGCCAGAAACAGCGAGGCCACCGCGTTGGGTGGCCTCGTTGATCGATTCAGTAGGTGTTTCAAGGGCTGGCGGACTAGACAGCCCCAGTTGTCGCTCCAGTTCCCGCCAGTGGCGTTCCTCGAAGCGATCCAGTCCCGCCGCCGATGCAGCCGCGCGGGCGTAGACGTAGCAGTCGAGCGCCTCATTGCGCTCACGCATCTTTTGCCACTCACGCACCGGGAAGCCGTTGCGGTCGCGGCGGGTGATCAGTTGTTCCGCGCAGAGTTGCTGGATGAACTCAGCATCGATCTTGGGCAGATGGACGAACCCGGCCGGGAACACCGTGGTCAATCCGTCCTCGCCAACATCGGCGCTCTTGCGCAGGTTGTTGTAGAACTCGAGCTTGGCGATGCTGACCGCCACCGAGTACACCTTGATGCCCCGGCGCAGCTTCTTTCCACCCTGCGAGACATCGATGGCGGTCGGCGTGCCGATCAAGGCTGCACCACGAGGTACCCCCTTGACCGCCATCACACGCGAATCGCGGCAAGCCCGCACAAAGGCGTAGGCCTCCTGCGTCGCAAAGCCGGTATCCAAGGCAAAACGCACCAGCGGCATCGCCGCGCCGGAGGCGTGTGTCCAGGTTTCGGCCAGCATTTCAGCAAGGCGCTTCCATACCGCGTCGCGGGCGGTGTCACCCATCAGCACGCGGTGCTCAACCAGCCAGGACTCCTTGCCGCGCCCAAAGGCCCAGACCGACGCCTCGATGCGATCTTTCTGCACGTCGGCCGCGCCGACCAAGAGCAGACCGCCTTGCGGCACGCTGCCGACGCGGTAGTCCTCGCGGCGTTCGACCAGTCGTTGCCAGTCCGGCGCTTCGCCTTCCTCGACCCAGGTTTCACCCAACTCGGTGTTCTTGAAGGTCTTGATGGCGGCGGCCGATCCCGACTCTTTACTGACGGCGGCCTCCCACGCAGCGGCGATCTCTCGCCACGAACGCCAGCCCACCGGGCTGTACAGCGACGACAGGTGGAAGCCTGCCGTCTTACCCGCGCCATCGGTGATCATCGCGCGCCACTCGCCGTGCTCCAGCATCCACGTCTTGTGGTGCTCGGCAATCGCGGTGTCACATGACTCGCAGATGTAGGCGGCGGTCTCCGGTTGCCCTCTGTCCCAACGCAGCTGCTCGAAACGCAGCCACTGACGGTGGGAGCAATGCGGACACGGCACAAAGTAGCGACGTTGGTCACTGGCCTCGTACTCGCGCTCGATAGCCGATGCCCCTGAGATCGTCGGCGTCGAGACGATGAAGATCTTGCGCCGCGCGAAGGTGCGTGTACGCGCCTCGGCCAGCGAGATCGCATCCCCTTCACCCTCAACGTCCAACGGATAGCCGTCGACCTCGTCGAGAAACAGATACCGCACCGGCATCGAGCGCAGTCCGACCGCGCTGTTGGCCCCAGTCATCACCAGCACGCCACCCCGGAACTCCTTGGCCAGGATGGTGTTGCCGGAATCCCGGCTGCGCGCCGGTGCAATCAGTTCGGCCAATGCCGATGACTCTTCGATCAGCGGATCAATCCGCTGCTTGGAGTTGCGCTTGGCCATCTCTACTGTTGGCCACACCGCCATCATCGGGCCCGGCGCGTGGTGGATCACGTAGCCGATCCAGTTCGATCCCATCTCCGTCGCGCCAAGCTGGGCGGCTTTCATGAACACGACGCGCTCGACCGGGGAGGTCGGCGACAGGCAATCCATGATTGCTTTCAGGTACGGCGTGCGGCTGGTGCGCCAGCGCCCCGGTTCGGCAGATGCCTTACTGGAGAGCATCCGGTGGCGATCTGACCATTCGGACACGGTGAGCAGCGGGTCTGGAGTCAGCCCTTCGCGCCACGCGCGTTCGATTTCTGCCGCGCCTTCGTAATCCATGTCCATCAATCCACCCTCGGGCGCATCTCGCCCAGTTCCTGCAGGTGCTCACGCACCGCCGCCTCCAAGGCGATGTGCATCGTGTGGGGATCGACGCCGAGCTTGGCTGCCATTTGTGCCGAGATGCGTGCGGGCCAGTTGAGCCACGCATCGCGTTCGGAGCGCGCCAGCTTGAAGACATGGGCGATGGCCTGCGGCCGATCCACCAGCTCGCCCTTGAGTCGGGCCAGACGCACCTTGTTGGTTTGCGCCTTGACCACTTCGTTGACCGTCCGCGCTTGCAACAAGGACGTGCCACCTGCTGCGGATGTTGCCAATGAGGCTGCTTGCCCGTCTCCTGTGGCCCCGCTGGATTCCTGGACGGCGACCTTGACCGCGCGGGTGGCCGTGCCATTGCGCGGTGCATCGGAATTGCGCGCCCACTCGCGGTCGACGCGCTCGGCATCAATCGTTCCGTCTGCCTCCGGCGTGATCCGCCCAGCAGCGATGGCCTTGCGCACCGCTGCATCGGACACCCCTCGGTGGCGTGCGTAGGCACGAATCGAAATACCCATATTTCCCCTTCGGGGCACCTTCAATCATTTGTTCGTCATTCATGCGAATTGAGCTTGGCTTCCATCTGGAACAGCGCGTTCATACGTTCGTCATCAACACCATGAAAGGACACGGACATGAGCAAGCTCGAACAACTCCTGACCCAGATCGCGCAAAACAAGCTGGGCATCGAAACCCTGGAAACCCGCCGCTCAGACAGCCTCGATTTCCACGATGTGGCGGTCTGGTGCCTACGCGATGCGCTTGAAGCCGCCTTCAACGCGGGTCTCGAGCAGGGGCGCAATGCCAACCCGCCAGACAAGGCCAACACCTGATTGCGAAGCGAAGAAGCCAAGCAAAAAGCGCTTGGCTTCACTTGAGAACAGCGCGTTCATCACATCACCGTCCACCACATCGAAGGAGCAAAACATGACCACCACTCAACTGACCCCTGCCCAGCACGCGATCCTGGCCCACGCGGTTGAACACACCAGCGGCAAGATCGACTGGTTCCCCGACAACATCAAAGGCGGCGCACGCAAGAAGGTGCTCGACGGACTTTTCAACCGCGCACTAATCACAACCGACGGCACCAACTGGTTTGTCGCTGCGGAGGGCTACGACGCCCTGGGCATTCCGCGTCCCGACGTGAACAGGAAGGGCATCGGTCAGTTCGAAGCCAATCTCGACCGGATCATCGCCAACGCTGAAGGCGCGCCTGCGGCCGCGAGCGATCCCGAACTGGAAGCCGCCGTAACCGCCGCAGAAGCAACGTGGGTCAAGCCGCGCACCCGCGAGAACAGCAAGCAGGCCGAAGTGATCCGGATGCTGCAACGCCCCGAGGGCGCAACCATCGGCCAGATCTGCACCGCCACCGGTTGGCAGGCGCACACGGTGCGCGGCACCTTCGCCGGAGCCTTCAAGAAAAAGCTCGGCCTGAACATCGTCTCGGACAAGCCGAAGGGTGGCGAGCGGATCTACCGCATCGCCTGAAAACGAGCACAGCGAGTTTCGGCGAAGCCAAAAAGATGGCGAGAGGAGCCATGAATAGCTTGGCTTCTCTCCCCACCAGCGCGTTCATACAGATGTCGTGATTGACGACGCCAAACCAGGAAAACCGCCATGAGCACCATGACCATCACCATCGAACGCACCCCACGCACTCTGCAGTTCGCAGGCCAAAGCCTCCAGGTCGAAGAGTTGAGCATCCGCCTACCGTTTGCACGCAAACCTGCCGACCTCGGCGAACCGGGCGGGAGCGACCAGCACAATGTCTACGTCACCGAGACCAAGGAGCTCACCCCTGCCGAATTCGACGCCTTTGGGCGCAGCCTGCTGGTGTCACGCGACTGGCTGCGTGGCAAGGGTGGCGGCACTGGCGACGGCTACCTCTGCGTCGAGGTCACTGCTCCCGGACGCCCTTACCTCTACGTCAATCCCGAGGGCGGTGATTACGCCCGCTACGTAGCCCGTCTCGGGTAAGCGAAATTGATCGAGAAAGAGGCCAGGAACAGCTTGGCTTCTCAATCGAACAGCGCGTTACTACAGGTGTCGCAACGATCAACCCGGAGAAGACACCATGACCACCAACCAGATCCCCACCACCCAGAACGAAGCCTGGGGTTTTTGGGGCACGATGAACGAACACGCCAGCGCCGCATGGCCCCTGGCCATGAACGCCATTTCGGACGCCACCCACCAGCCCCTCGAATCGGTGCGGACCTTCCTCGACAGCCGTCACGGACGCCACTTTGCCGACGACGTCCAGAACGGCTTGTACCAAGGCCAAGCCTTGCAGGATGCGATCAAGGCCGCCACCCAACGTTGGATGGGCTGGACGATTGGCCGCCAGACCAGCAAGCAGTACGGCATCCCGCGCGGCCTGCCTTACCTGACAGGCTTTGTGATCCACTGCGAAATCTGCGAAGAGCTGGCTGCCTGATGAAAACGCCCGCCACCGAACGGGAGCAGGCACTGCGTTGGCTGACTGCCAACCGGCGTCCAGACATCTCCATCGAGCAGGCTGTGCTGGTAATGTGCATTGCACTGCCCTGAGATCTCAGCGCGGTTATCCGTAATCTGCGATTGATTCGTGCTTTTGCAATGCTGTATCGAAACGGCCTAGTAGTATTGCCTGCTCCAAATGACTGCGTTCGGCCAGAAGCAGACATTCGTTTTGCTATTTATATTCTATTGAGCCTAAATCCGGAGAATGGAGAATCAAATCTGCAAGGCTTGCCACCGGACCGCTTAACGAAGTTTCTGAGCGATGTACGAGATAAAGATCTTTGTAAACATCTTCTTCAATCGGAATTGCATGTAACCATCCGCTTGCCTGTTCATGCTTGACCGCGCTTTCCATCACAAGCGAGATTCCTAGCCCTGCGTGGACCGCGTGTTTGACCGCCTCGGTGCTACCTAACTGCATACCCACTGTGAACTCTGCCGAGTCGGCACCGGCATATTGTTGTAGTAGGCGCCCAGTTCCGGTAGCCGCTTCGCCTCCAAGCAAGTTCTGGGATTTTAACCACTTAAGTGGAATGGTCGACTCGGCAGCCCAAGGATGGCCGGGGCGAACAATGACAACCATCCTCTCGCGCCGCCATACTGTTGAGACGAACCCAGGACGTGAGTCCCACCACTCCATTACCGCTACATCCACTTCAAGCGTTTCCAGCAAAGCGGCAATCTCGATATTTTTGCCGATCCTCACATCGATCTTGTTTGCTAATTTATCTTGGAGCGCCTTGATATAGGGTTGTAAAAGATAAATGCCGATATTGGAGCTTGCACCAACGACCAGGCTTTTATTGTGGAGGGCTGCCGTAGCCTTATGGCTAGTACGGAGCAATTGTTCCGCATAGGGGAAAAAAATCTTTCCCTCCAATGTCAGGCTTTGCGGCATTGTTGCGCGGTCAATCAGCCGGGCCTGCAAAGACTGCTCCAGCCGCTTGATATGCTGCGTTACTGTTGGCTGGGACAATCCAGTTTGCTTCGCCGCTTCGCGAAAGCCCCCGCATTTGACGACGGCAATGAACGTCGCCACACGCTCCAGATCTATCACGCCGCCTTTACTCCCGGATACGGCAGATTAATCGCGCCCATCGGTTTTTCACCAGCGAGTGCCTGGATGATGTTCATCGCTGCCTGCCGCTCGATTTCAAGCCGAACTTCCTTGACCGCCGATCCCAAATGCGGCGTAAAAAACGTTTGTGCCGTATTGTCGAGCAGCGCCTTGGGGATAGCCTGCGGGCGATCAGCGCGTATCCATTCTTCCATCTCGAAGACATCGGCTGCATATCCAGCTAGTTTTCCAGACGCCAGTGCTGCTATCACCGCATTCTCATCCACGACCGAGCCGCGACATGCATTGATCAGGTAGCTACCGGTTTTCATCTTGGCCAACGCGGTGGCATCGATCAGATGCAGTGTCTCTGCGGCCATCGGAACCATCGGCACGACATAATCACATTTTTCGAGCAGTTCATCGAGCGTGACGCGCTGTACGTGCCAAGCCTTTTCTTGTTCGGCATTGAGCGGAATCGGATCGCAATACAAGAGATTCATTTCAAAGCCAGCCAAGCGCTGGGCGATTGCACGGCCGACCGCCCCCATACCAATGATGCCAAGCGTTTTTCCTGTCAAACCAGAGCCATATAGTGTCGGCCGCCAGCCTTGGAAGTGTCCGCTACGGATTTGCCTATCGCCTTCCAGCATATGCCTTGTCAAACCGAGAAGAAGGCCGATAGTCAGTTCAGCGGTCGGGATCGTAAGCAAATCCGGCACAATCGTAAGCCATACACCGTGGCGTGTGCAGGCGTTGACATCGAAGTTATCATAGCCTTTAAGCGCGGCGCCGATGACACGCAGCTTTGGACATTCCTCGAGAAACGCGCTGTCGATGCTGTCCGGCATGAAAGCCATGAGTGCATCCGCATCTTTGGCTCGCGCAATTACCTCAGAACGCGGCAAGGTTTCCCGTGTGGTGTTGGGGATAACATCGGCGCTAGCGGACAACAATTCGATGATTTCCGGGTGCACCCAGTGGGTGAGGACGACTTTGGGCTTCATAAAAACCTTTGTAAGCTTTGGGAGTTATTTGAACTTGCGACGCAGGAAGGAGCTGAAGGCGTCGACGAGGGTAACCATGCCTAAAATAACCAGCAAAATAGCCGAGACATCCTGGTATTGCATGATGCGCAGAGAGCCCATCAGCTCGAACCCGATTCCACCGGCGCCGACCATGCCCATCACGGTCGAAGCACGGAAGTTGTATTCCCATCGATAGATCGCGGTATCGGCCATTTGCGGAAGCACTTGGGGAAAGATCCCATGAAAAATCACCTGCAATGGCGTGCAGCCCGCTGCATGCGCGGCTTCTACCGGTGCCGGATCGGCATGTTCGATCGATTCCGAAAAAAATTTGGCGATCATGCCAACCGAATGTAAGCCTAGGGCTAAAACACCCGGCAATGCGCCGAAGCCAACGGCTGCCACGAACAGGATGCCCATGATCAGTTCGGGTATCGATCGCAAAGCGTTTAACAGGCCGCGTGTGGCTTGATACACGAGTGGATGAGGGCTAGTATTCCGCGCGGCGAGCACTCCTAAGGGAATGGATAGCAATACCGCGATTGCCGTGCCGGCGATACTCATGGCCAAGGTATCCAGTACCGGTTTGACCCAGGTGCCAGCCTGCGAGAAGTTCGGTGGGAACATCTCGCCGGCAATTTTTACCAGGCTTGGCATGCCATCCTTCAATCGCTCGGCATCAAATAGGCCGACGTAATACCAGCAACCGATCACAATCGCCAGCACAACGGCAAACTGCAGTATCGTGCGGTTCCATACGCGCTGGCGCTCGGCCAGAATCAAACCAAAATCAGCTTGCATGCTGTCGCTCACTTAGAACTTCGACAGATCGAGCTTGAGCAGTGTGCCAAGGCTGCGCACCACGTCATAGTCTTTGTCGCTGATCGGGCCGAAACCATCGGCTTTGAAAGGTTTCAGGACTTCCGGATCTTTGAGATTCAAGAAGGCTGCACGGATCTTTTCCTTCAGTTCCGGCTTCAGATTGCTGCGCATGGTCCACGGGTATTGCGGATATGGCTTCGATTCGGCAAGAACTTTTACTTTGTTGGGATCGACCAGTCCGCGCTGAACCAGGGATTCAAAAATCGGCTTACTCAAGCCGCCAGCCTGCGCGTGACCGTTTTGCACGGCCATGGCCACCGCGTCATGCGCACCGGCAAAGTGTTCGCGATAGTTTTCGCCGGCTTTCAAACCGTTTTCCGCCAATATCGACTTCGGAATCAAATGGCTGGAGGTGGATGCCTTATCACCGTAAGCGACATTCTTGTTGACGATATCACTGATTTTGGCGATGCCGGCGCCAGTATTGGCGATCAATACGGACTGGTAGGTAGTGCTACCCTTTTGCTTCATCGCTGCGAATGGCTCGATGTCGCTCTTTTGCTTAGCCAGCACATACGACAAGGGGCCAAAATATGCCATGTCGATACGGCCGTGACGCATGGCTTCGATCATTGACGAGTAATCAGTGGTAACCACCAGCTCAATTTTCTTTCCCAGCTCTTTTTCCAGATAGATTTCGAGCGGCTTGTTGTTTTTAATTACGGTCGATGCGTTTTCGTCCGGCAGCAGCGCAACTTTGAGCGTTTCTGGATCGGGATTGGATGATGCATGGCCAATGCTGCAGACGGCGGCAAGCAAGACAGACATTAATGCGGATGCGAGTTTTTTCATAATCAATCCTTTACGGTAGCAAGTTGCATGGGAAATGAAGTATCGATAAGCCGTTCCTCTCGAGCGTCTTGTGGAACGCTCAAAGAAGAACGGGGTACTTGTTCATACAGCGTGTCGTAACTGGCTTGATCCAAAGTCTGCGGGGCGGCATCAAAAATGACTCGGCCATGGGACAGGCCAATAATACGGTCGGCATAACGTTGAGCGAGGTCTACCTGATGCAGGCTGACGACCGCCGAAATCCCGTCCTCTTTACAAATGCGGTGCAGCAGACTTAGCACTCGCTCTGCAGTAGCAGGATCGAGGCTGGCTACCGGTTCATCAGCCAACACCAGTTTAGGTTGCTGAGCCAGAGCCCGGGCAATACCGATGCGTTGCTGCTGGCCGCCGCTCAATGCGTCGACACGGCTTAAGGCTTTGTGCAATAAGCCGACTCGGTCCAGACTTTGCAGGCATATGGATTGATCCTTCGCCGGGAGGGGGAATAGACTGCGTAATGCCGTGTGGTAGCCCATTCGGCCCATCGAAACGTTTTGCAAAGCCGTCAGTCGGCCAATCAATTGATGCTGTTGAAACACCATGCCAGTCTGTCGGCGATGCATGCGCAATGCACGCGAGTTCGCCAAATTTCCTAAGCCGGCGACAATGGTGGTGCCGCGCTGCGACGCATGCAGCGAGTTAATACAGCGAAGTAGCGTGGATTTTCCAGCGCCGGAAGATCCGAGCAATACGGTGAACTGTCCCTGATGGAGTTTGAGAGTGGTGGGATACAGTGCAATCGCATCACCATAACTGACTGAGACATTCTGTAGTTCGATCATGACACCTCCGGCAGATTTGAATTCGTAATCAAAAATGATGACCTGATTACGAATCTGAATTGCAGCGATGGTAATGTCGTGATATGACACCCTGATGACTCGTTGATGTCATTTTTGTGACATGGTCGCGGGTGCCTGTGAGGGAAATAAGTTGTGCTATCTATGCCAAATATAGACGTCTGCTATCGGCCAGGAGTGGACGCTGGTCAGCGACCGCTAAGTGGTCAGGTGCTATGGTGATCGTGAGTGATCGTCCTAGCTCATTAAACGTACTAGACCACAATTCCGCATGTCCCTCACTGACTTCCAAACACTTGTTCTTGATGAAGGGCTCGCCGAATGGTTCGCCAACCACGGCGGCGCCAGCGCGAGCACCATTGCTGAGAAGCTCTCGGTGTCACATGAGCAAGCACTGGCAGCGGTTGAGGAGCTTGCGCATCTGGGCTATGGCACCCTAAATCGTGACGTAAAGCTGGTCGCGCTGAGCTTCGACCCCGCCAACCCTAGTGGTGGCTTTACCCAGAGGCCATTCACGACCCACATCTTCTTCCCCTCCAGGGGCGCGCTGCGTCGGGCCTTCTACGCTTCTGAACTACCGGCACAAAACCTAACCGAGTACGTTGTAAGACTGCACCTCGGTACTCAGCAGATTGAACTCATCTTCTTCTCCGAGGAGGTTCTATCTCGCTACTTTGATCATCCGGAGCTGTACGACATTAGTGACAGTCTCGCCGGCGGAGAGATCAACGCACGTGGGGAAGATGTTGACGATCGTTATCTGTATGTCAGGTATGGCAAATGCCGACTTCGAGACGGAAGAATTGCAGTCACTGCGATCTGCAAGGATCTTGCTGACATGGGAGTGTTGGAGCAAAGGTACTGGCACTCCCATGAACTGGTAAAGCCAGACTTGGAGTCCAGCGATCCCAACTTCCAGGCCTTTCTCGGCAGAACCTACGATGGATCTTGGGTCGAGTACCCTGACCCCATCGCCGATTTGATCGCCGCAATGCGATCTCTGAACTCGATCGTGTCGCCCGGCGCGCTTTTCACTCGACTCGAGAACGTTCACCTTCGCGCGCCAGTTGAGCAAACGTACAAGTCCTTCTGCGACTGCGCTAGCGAGCTCTACAAGATCATTGGCCCCGACGCACTCTCTCAGGCGACCATGAAGGACATTCTCCAAAATAGGTTGGGGTTGTCTGCATCCGACTTTGTGCATCATCAGTCAAAGCGCCCCCTCAGCAGCAGCCAGCTGCTGGCGTTGCTTGAGCAGCAGTTCAAGCTACCTGGCAGTCTGTCGGAGGTCCTTCGTAAGGTATCTGCGCTCCGAGTCGATGCTGATCACAAGATCCTAAATCGGGACGAGAAGCCGTCTACGTACTCAGAACAATTCGCCGCGTTGTGCAGCCAAGCTACCGCAGCCGTCGAGGAGCTTGCCGGAGCGCTGACGCCGTCAACCGAATGATGCCTAACTCTGCGTTGGGCGGCTGCTTTCAGTCGCGCTACTGACCAAAGGCGAAAGGCCACTCTGGGTCGATCTGAGCCGCTCACCTATTTTTTGGTGAGCAAGGAATGGAAACCACCTTGGTGCACCGCAGCAAGCAGTTTAGGCATAAACCGCAGATTGCGGATACCCATCCTCCGGCGCATCGCCGAGGAAGAAGATGCCAGGCAGCCCGGCCAGCCATTCAACTGGCGCACACTTCCTGGTCTGCTGCCTCGCGGATGGCCGTCTGGCCGGTGAAGTCCTCCCACCGGCGCACGATCACATCCACGTACTTCGGATCGAGTTCGATCAGCCGCGCGACGCGACCTGACTTTTCGGCCGCAATCAGCGTTGTGCCAGAACCACCGAACGGATCGAGCACCACGTTACCCGGGCGGCTCGAATTGCGGATGGCTCGCTCGACCAGCTCCACCGGCTTCATCGTCGGATGCAGATCGTTCTTCTGCGGCTTCTTGATCGCCCACACATCGCCCTGATCGCGGTCACCACACCAGTGGCGTTGCGCACCCTCGGGCCATCCGTACAAGATCGGTTCGTACTGGCGCTGGTAGTCGGCACGGCCCAGCGTGAAGGTGTTCTTGGCCCAGATGATGAACGTCGACCACTTGCCACCGGCGGCGCGAAAGGCGGCCTGCAGCACATCCAGCTCGCTGGATGACATCGCCACATAGATGCCGCCCCGGCAGTTCGCCACGGTGGGCGTCAATGCTGCCAACAGGAAGTCGTAGAAGCCATCGCCCAAGTTGTCGTTGAGGATCGCGCGGTCCTTGCCGCGCATCTTGTCCTTGGCGCTGTTGGCATAGTTCACGTTGTACGGCGGGTCGGTGAAGACCATGTCTGCCATGTCGCCTCGCATCAGCCGGGCATAGCTCTCTGCCACGGTCGAGTCACCGCACAGCAGTCGGTGCTGGCCCATGATCCAGACATCGCCCGGGCGCGATATTGGAATTTCGCCAACCTCCGGTACCGCGTCCTCATCGGTCTGCCCCTCGTTGTCCGGCTCGTCGCCCGCGATCAGTTCGGCCAGCGCGTCGGCGTCGAAGCCTGTGATGTCCAGATCGAAACCTTTCAGCTGCAAAGCCTCAAGTTCGATCCGCAACATCGCGTCATCCCAACCAGCGTTCTCCGCGATGCGGTTGTCTGCGATGACCAAGGCGCGGCGCTGGGTCGGGCTCAGGTGATCCAGTACGACCACGGGCACGATTTCCAGCCCGAGTTTCTGCGCAGCGGCCAAGCGGCCATGCCCAGCGACGATGACGCCGTCACTGCCCGCAAGGATCGGATTGGTGAAGCCAAACTCGGCAATCGATGCAGCGATCTGCGCCACCTGGTCATCCGAGTGCGTCCGCGCATTGCGGGCATAGGGCAGCAGTTTGGCTGTAGGCCACTGCTCGATCTTGTCTGCCAACCAGGACGCGCTCATTGTTCGACCTCCGAGGTCGCCAGCCGTTCTGTGGCCACGTCGTCGAAGGACTGGCCCGATTTGATTCCAAAGCCTGCGATGAGCGTGACCGGCACGCCGGGGTGGTTTTGCTGAAAGCGCTTGATGGCCACGTCCACGTACTCCGGTGCAACTTCCACACTGCGGCAGATCCGGCCAGTGCGTTGCGCGGCCAGCATCGTCGTGCCACTGCCACCGAAGGGCTCGAACACGACGTCACCCGAATCGGTGTAAGCCTTGATCGCAAACTCCGGCAATGCCACCGGGAACACGGCCGGGTGATCAATGTCCTGCCCGATCTTGCCCTTGTGGCGCATCACGCGAATCACCGAATCGGGGATGCGGGTGTCCTGCGTCGGCTGACCCTTGTGCGTCCAGCCGCCGACCTCGCCATCCTTACCACGCATCGCTGTGGACGACCCGTCAGCGCGCAGGTGCGATTCCTGGCCTGCGTGCTTGCAAGGCACGATCTTGTTGGGTTTGCGGGTGCTGCGATTGAAGTGGAAAACAAACTCGAAGCTGGGAGCTAATCGGCCCTGCCAGTCGCCGGGCATGCCTGGCCCCTGATCCCAGACGTACCACGCGAAGCGCCGCCACCCTTGCTGACGCATCCAGGACAGCCAGCCGTCCCAATAGGGGATGACTTCGTTGTCGCGGTGGATCAGCCCAAGATTGACCAACACCTGTCCGGCGTCCGTTATCGGCAGATGTGCGAACACACCGCGCATCAGTGCATCCCAATCGACAATGCCGCCGGAGGTGTAGTTGCGCTGGTTGCCATACGGCGGCGAGGTGAAGCAAAGCTGCGCGGTGTCACCCTGCATCAGCGTGGCGACCACGGCTGGGTCGGTGGCGTCGCCACAGATCAAGCGGTGCGAGCCGATGGCCCAGACATCTCCCTCGCGCGACACCGCCACCACTGGCGTGTCAGGTACGTCATCGGTCGTATCGAGTTCATCGGCGTTTGCACCATCCTGCGCCGCCGGTTCACCTTCAGTCGACGGGGCATCTGCCAGCAGCGCATCGATCTCGATGTTCTCGAAGCCGGTCAGCGCCAGTTCGAAACCCGCTTCGGAAAGCTCCGCCAGTTCGAGCGCCAACATCTCCTCATCCCAGCCAGCGTCAAGCGCCAGCCGGTTGTCGGCGATGACCAAGGCGCGCTTTTGCGCGGTGGTGAGATGGGCCAGTTCGATCACCGGCACCTGATCCAGCCCCAGCTTGCGTGCAGCAGCCAAACGACCGTGGCCCGCGATGATGCCGTTGTCGCCATCAACCAGTACCGGGTTCGTCCAGCCATATTCGACGATGCTGGCGGCGATCTTGGTGATCTGCGCATCGGAATGTGTGCGCGGATTGCGGGCGTAGGGAATCAGCGCCTCGACCTTGCGGTACTCGACGTTGAGCGTATTCAAAGAGGGTGTCCTGAAAATAGAAAACCCGCCGACGACAACCGTGGGCGGGTTTTTGGGGTTGGTGCGAACTGACGGGGTGCGAACTGCGAACCGTGCGAACCTTGGTTCGCACCCTGACGCTAAAAAAGCGCCGCGCTCGCGCCCCCCGCATTGGTTTTTGGCCAGGAAGGACCCGTTGATTTCTGGGCTGCTTCCTCTGCCGTCACCTCTGTCCAGACGATAAATGAATACTACGCAAGATCAGGTCGTTTTGTTGCAGGGGCAAAAACCGCTGATTGCCGCGTGATGGCGCACATCCCCGACCATACGCGCCAAATCACGCCAAAACCCTACGCAACCACCACACCATTAAGTTGATCTGCGACCGTCTGCAATGCCCGCCGCCAATGCCGCCATGCCGTCGTGCGGTCGCAGGCAAAGCGGATCGTGATGTCCCGCCAGCCATAGCGCTTCGCGCGCATCCATACGAGATGACGTTGCTCGATGGTGAGCCACTGCACCCAGCGCATAGCCTCCAGCATTCGTTCAATTGCCTCTGGACTCGGCGGAAAGGATCGGTACACCCTCTCGTCCGCTGCAAAGGTCTCCCATTCGCTTCGGACAATGGCGGGCCAGCAGTTGAAGTAGCCCTGCACTCGAACAGGAGGCAACCGTCGACTGGTGCTTGCGGCCTCTTCAAACCGAGCAGCAACGTCCTCGATAGTCCACTTAGTCATTGCGTCGCCCTCCGTAGAGCCGGTCACCGATGCGTCGCACGATTTCGCGCTCGATGAAGTCCAGACGTTCGTCGGATGCGTTGACCACCAGGATGTGTTGGTCACGCCAGCCACGTTCCTTGATCGCATCCAGATCCGTGGCCTGAGGCTGCAGACGACCGAGGGGGCAGCGGTATTGGGGTGTCGGCACCTTCATGTCACACCTCCTGCGTCTCGACAGCCCAGTGCAGCAAGGCCAGTGCGTCGGCTTCGTTGTCGTCGACTGGGGTGTGACCACGCAGGCGGACGGACGCGATCATGTCGTCCTTGCCCGCATTGCCCTTGCCGGTCGCGTGCTTCTTGATCGTGCCGACTGGAACACCCTGGTAAGGGATGTTGTGATGCTCACACCACGCGGTCAGGTGTCCCATGAAGCCACCGTAGGCGTGCGCCGCATCAACGCCAGCGTGCCGTCGAACCTCCTCGAAGAACACCGCGTTGATGTGGTTGCTGGCCGAGAGCAATTCGTTGAGCCAGCGCTTGAAACGGAGGAAACGCATGCCGCCTCCTTCAAATCGCTGCGGCTTGAAGTGCTCCGTGCCGCTGGTGATAGTGCCGTCCAGGTGCTGCAAAGCCCACCCGGTGTGTGTGCCCAGATCAAGGGCCAAGATTGTCGTGTTCATCGTCGTACTCCAGTTCGGGGGGCGAGTGACGGATGCGACGGGTTCTTTGGAAAACAGCCTTTACGTGCGCGCACGCGTAGCGCGTCAATCAGGAAACCCGTCAAATCCGTCACTCGCCCGGATTGCTCAGTCATCTCGATAGGGGTAGCCATGGCTGTACGGCTTGGGCCTGAGGGCTATGCCCGTGATCCCACGTGCGCCCCCGGTCAGCCGACACTTCTCGAACTTGCGGGCGGCCATCAGTTCGGAAAAGCGCTTGACCGAGCCCACGTACTCACCCGCGCGCTCAGCCCATTCACGCCAGTCGGCGAACAATTCGGAAACGCCTTCGCGGTGGGTCTTGGCCAGTAAGCAACGCTCTTCGATCCACTGCCCGAGCGCGTCCTCAGCCTCGAAATACTCCTCGGTCGCCGACACCACACTGGCGGGTGGCTTCAGTCCTTGGCGTTGCCAAAAGCTGCAGCCCTCGACTGCCCACGCCAGAATGCCGTCCCGCTCCTTGAGCAGTTTTTCGGTCAGCCTGCCGTCACGCCGCTCGGGCGGGATCGTCACCGTGAACGGGATCAGGTGCAGTCGCCGCTTCATCGCCTCATCCACGTTGCGGATCGATGGCTTGTGGTTGCCTGCGATCACCAACTTGAACTGCGGCACGTACTCGAAGAAGTCCTGGCGCATGAAACGCGCAGACACCTTGTCGCCACCGGTGATGGCCTTGACCTTGGATTCGTTCCAGCGCCGACCCTGTTCGGTTTCGATGGAGGACACAAAGCGGGCACCGCGCAGGCCCGCCAAATCGGTCGGATGCCGGTCGGTGCGCGCCTCCATGAACGTGTCCATCGGCGCGTTGGCCGCGTAGTCGCCCAAGATGGTGGTCAGGACGTTGACGAACACCGACTTGCCGTTCGCGCCGGTCCCGTACAGGAAGAACAGCGCGTGCTCGCTGGTCACGCCCGTCAGGCAGTAGCCAACCATCAGTTGCAGGTAGGCAATCAGTTCAGCGTCACCGCCTGTGACGTCGGCCAGGAATGCGCGCCACGTCGGACTGTCGCCCTGCGGTGTGGCCGTGGTCACCTTGGTCATCCGATCATCGCGCCGGTGCGGTCGCATGCGGCCCGTGCGCAGATCAACCACACCGCCTGGTGTGTTGAGTGCCCAGACGTCGGCATCCCACTCCTCGGCGGTGGACGCGTGCTTGGGATCGGAGCGTGCGATTTTCTCGACGGATGAGATCGTGGCGGAGCTGGCCAGCTTGCCTGTGAGCCGAGGGCTGTCCGCCTTGAGTGACGCCATCCGGCAGATACCGCGCGCCAGATGAGACACATAGAGAACCTGATCCGGATTCCAGCGCACGCCGGTCCAGACCAGCCATTTGCCCCAAAGCGCGCAGTAGCGCCAGTCCTCGCCATAGCGGCGTGTGAAGGCCGAGGACAAGCCGTCCTCCGTAGTCCAGTCGACACCGGTCAGCAGATCCGGTGGTGGCGTCTCCTCGACCGACCGCATCACCGGCATCCGCTCGCCGACGGCGAGGAAGCCCCTCACATCGAAGCCGTCCGGAATGGCGTCAGCCGCATCCCATCCTTCCGGCTTGTCATCGGGTGGCACCAGGATGGCGACCGTGGTCGCACCCGCGTTCAGGATTGCTTGCGATGCACGGTCAGCGTAATCCCAGCCTGGCGCGTCCCGGTCAGGCCAGATCAGCACGGATTTGCCCGCCAGCGGCGACCAGTCGGTCTTATCGACGGGAGCGTTTGCGCCATGCATGGCCGTGGTTGCCACCACGCCGATGGCGATCAGGGCCTGCGCACACTTCTCGCCCTCGACCAGCACAACGTGACCAGCGGCAGCCAGCCCCGGCTGGTTGTACAGCGGACGCGGATCGGGCGGAGTCATCTTACGCCGCTTGGCATCCCACGGCCGGAACTCCTTCTTGCGCCCGGGTGGGTCGTAGCGGTACACGACCGCAATCAGTTTGCCGGTGGCATCGAAGTAGTCCCACTTGGCCGTGGCCGGGCCGAGATCATCAACCGGAGCTTCCTTCTTGGCGCGGCGTACCGGCACTGATCGCGAACGACCGAGCAGATCAGCTGCCTCGTCGAGCACCCGGGGAAAGTCGGTGTGGACGTTGGCCCCGAGGTAGGCGGCGATCAAGGCAAAGATGTCACCGCCATCGCCCGTGGCACGATCCGTCCAGAGACCAGCCTTGTCGCCTTCGAGTACCACCTCAAGGCTGTCGCCCGGGCTGCCCAGGATGTCCCCGATCAGAAACTTGCCACGACGCTTCTTTCCTGCCGGAAGCATCGTGGTCAGGACTGATTCCATGCGTGCGATCAGTTCAGTGCGAATATCGTCCCGCTCGCTGTCATTGACGTTGCGCCGGCCCGTTTCTCCCGGTGGTGATGTGTCATTGAAATCAAGCATCGGCACCACCCTCGTGTGACGTCTGCTGCGCAGCGATCCAGGCTTCCAGCTCGTTGGGTTTGAAGCGAACCAGTTTGCCGACGCGGTAATGCGGAATGCGACGCTCCTTTCGCTCCTTGGCTTGAGAGAGCCAATACGACGGCAGGTTGAACATCAGGGCAGCCTGGCGCACGTCGATCAGCTGCTCGCCCAGTACGTGATTCAAATTCGAGGTATTCATGCTTGTGTCCTCCAGCAGCGGTCTTGCCACGCGCACATCCGGCATTCAAAGTGGGTCGAGTCATGGAAGGCGCGCGGCAGGAGCTCTCCCGCCTCGGTCGCCGTGATGACCTTGACCGCCCGATCCGACATGCGTTGGGCCAGTGCTGCGTCAAAGGGCACGAGCTCGGTGTAGATCTCCATCGTGTCGGCGTTGAGTGCCGTGAAGATCGCCGGGTGCTCGTGCAGTTCGAGATAGGCTTGGTAGATCGCCACTTGCGCGGCGTAGACGGGCTTGGAGAGAGTCAGGCCCTTCTTGTCCAGATCGCTCCAGGACTTGTTGCCGAGACACTTACATTCCCAGAGCGCGGGATAGGCGAATCCCTCGGGGCCGCCGACGATGACGCCGTCGATGTGGCCCTGCAGGCGGCCATCGGCCACCGAGAAACCGAACTGCTCGCCGTCGGCCTTGCGGGTGCGCAGGTCAAAGCCCGCGTCCCGGAGCCACGCGACCATGCAGTCCTCCATGACGTGACCGCGTTCGAAGATCCGCAGCATTCGGCCCGGGGTGTCACGCCCGTGGTCGATGGGTGCCTTGGCGTACTCGAACTGCAGCGCTCGCTCACAGGCCACTCCGAGGCGCGAGGCCCCGAGGTACTGGCGCTCGGACTGGCGGGCGCGAGCCTGCTGCAG
>NZ_AQPL01000013.1:0-11935 GCF_000395345.1 Cupriavidus sp. WS
CTGGCGGGCGCGAGCCTGCTGCAGGCCCGTGTCCACCAGGGTGGTGACCTGACCCGAGATGCTCGATGAGGAGTTGAAGTCGATCATGGCTTCTTCCCCTTCGGCTCTTCCCAGGGCAGGTCGTCCTCCAGATCCGCGAACGGGTTGGCCAGAGGGTCGGGCGCAGGCGTCATGCCGCGTACCGGTGGGTACTTGCTCGCCTCGTGGTGCGCGACCATTGCCTCGGTGTAGCAAGTGACGATGGCGTCGATCACTTGCAGCGCCTCGGCTTCGGAGTAGTCGCCCAGCGGCTTGGTGAAGCCAATCTCGCCCGCAGCCTCGCCGAAGGCCCTGAGGCACTTCTTCATCGCGGCCAGTTCGACATCAGATGGATCGATCATGGCGACCTCCGTACTGTCGACGCGACCTTCCTTGACCCGCAGCCAGTTGCCGTACAGCGCATGAAACGCGTTTTGGCAGCGTTGTGAGCAGAACACCCAGTCGATGGGATAGCGCCGGGGATGGCCGACACCGTGACGGTTGTCGGTGTGGCCGAATCCCCGGGCCTGTCGTTTGCAGACCCAGCATTTCATCGGCCTCCCTCACTGTGCCCACGACGGCTTGCCGGTCACCGGTGCGCGTTGTGGAGCCGGTGCCTGATACGCAGGCGCAGCCGCCTGCGCTGGAGCGCCGGAATGTCCACTGCCCGGAGCCTTGGGCGGCACGCCCATCAGTTTTGCGTAGTCGGGGTGATCAGGCTCGACCGCGATCTTGACCACGTTCCGGTCTTGGCCCTTGCCATCCTTCTCAATGTCCACGCGCGCCAGAAACTCCAGGCCATCCAGTTCATGAAAACCCTGGATGCGGCGCGCGGCGGCGGCCTGCGGGCTGTTGTCCTGAGGATGGACGTTGCGGGCGCTGTTGAGCGCGGCGCGGATAAAGCTGCGCCCCATCTGACCCCAGGTCGGCCCCTTCTTGGAGTGCAGGCCGATGTTGCTCCACATCTTGCGCTTGGCATGGTCGCCCGCCGTGACGACAAACTCGGCGGCGAGGTAGACAGAGCCGGTTTCGAAGGACTCGGTGGCGTAGCCGCCGCCCCAGCCTTGTCCCGGATCGTCATAGCCACCGGGCTTGATGGTCATGCGCACTGGCACGACAGCGCCCTTGGGGATCAGGTCAAAGCCCGACTGTTGGGGATCGGCATCTTGGAAATCAAAATAGTTGGACGACATGGCGATTACTCCTTGGATTCGGTGGTGTTTTCTGCGGTGGGGGTGCCGGTGCAGCCGGGCATGGGCAATGGCGACTGGCCTGCGCACTTGGCGATCAGTGCGCCGAGATGCGGCGGCTCCAGCAGGTCGAGACGACCGCTGCGGTCTTTGGCCGGGAAGCCGTAGGGATTGACGGTGTGGGTGACGAAGGCGCGGTAAGCACTGCCGTCGTCGGCCTTGATCTCGGCCAGTGTCACGACCTCATCGACAATGCCGGGCAGCTCCAGACTGGTCTTGCTGCCTTCGATCTGTGGCACGAACACCTTGCGGTTGTAGTCATCGAGGCGCTCGTCGAGGATGGCGACGAACACCACGTTCTTGCCCCGTGCGTGCTGCAAGTGGGTCAGTGCGCCGATCATTTCCTGGCCGAGCAGGCCATAGGCCGCGCGCAGATCCGGTTTGCCGGAGCGGTCACTGGTGGCACCGGGTTGCGTCTTGCACCATGCGAAGCACTGCCGGGACAACTGCGTGATCGAGTCGAGAAAGAAGGTCTGGTAGCGGTCGAGCTGCGTCGGGCTGCCAAATTTCTCGATGACGTGGTCGTAATGCGCCTGCGAGAACGCGCTCTCCGGCGGCAGTGACTTGTCCGGGCCTGCGAGGAACACGAAAAAGTCGCGGCTTTCCGGCCACGATGCCGGGCGGATGGTGTCGCCCGGCCAATCGGC
Organism: Cupriavidus sp. WS; assembly: GCF_000395345.1. Lineage (NCBI taxonomy): Bacteria > Pseudomonadati > Pseudomonadota > Betaproteobacteria > Burkholderiales > Burkholderiaceae > Cupriavidus > Cupriavidus sp. WS. The sequence goes on from NZ_AQPL01000013.1 coordinate 1,916, forward strand.
CACGGCGAGATCGCCCGCCTCAATATCGAGGAACAAGGTGGTGGCAGGGTCGAGGTCTTTGAGCCGGGTGGTCTTGCCGATGCCAGACTTGCCCAGCATCAGCAACTTCACACCCTTGCGTTCGGCCAAGCGCTGCTGCGCGGTAATGATCGGGAGGGACATCACGCCACCTCCTTCAGTTGCTCCGCGACCGCCGGATTCCAGAGGATTTGGTAGCCGCTGTGACCGTTGCGGGAGTACGGCATGGCTTCGGCCCATGCTTCACCGGCCTCGGTCAGTTCCCACTCGTCCCGGTCGTTGCGGAACTGAAGGCCGCCGGATGCCAGCAACTGGTTCGTGGCTTTGGCTGAGCGACTCAGCAATTTGCCGAGCTGTGTGGCGTTGAGCGAGCAGATCGGCTCGTTGGCGGCAGGCAAAGCGCGGCGCAGCACTTCCGTGGTCAGGCCGGTGTTTTCCTGAATGCAGGTCAACGTGGCAGCCATTGCAATGCCGGTCTTGACACCCGGTACCTTGGCGACCGCTTCGCCGATCAGCAGGATGGCGGTGACGCGATCTTGGGTCGGCGCGGGCAAGGCAGCCATCGTGGTGGCGGCGGAATACGCGCCTGTCTTGCGGATTGCAGGCAGCACTTCACCGGTGATCCAGCGCTTGAAGCGCTTGGCGGCATCCTTGGTGCTACCGAGGATCAGGGCGTAAAGCCCCGACTCGTTGACGTGGTTTTGACGTTGACGGCCACCTGCCGTAAGGGTCTCCAATTTCTGGAGATCCTCGGCATCGACGTGGGACTTGATCGCCTGAGACGGATTGCCCATCTCCAGGGCGTCGCAGACATCGGTGGCGTTGAACCACGGCAGACCGAGTTCATCGACCTGGACGCGCACGGCGTGCGCTTCGAACTGGAAGGGAATGATCGCGCTCATGATCAGCCCTCCCACGACACGTCGGCGATACGGTCGACTCCACGCGCGGCACGTTTGCGCATCTCGGTGTGGAGTTCTTCCAGCGCGGTGCGGCGGCGGCCGAGCGCCAGCGATTCCGCGTTGGCTGTCTGGATGGCAAAAGCCAGCTCGTCCACAGTGGCGACATCAAGCGGGACAACGACGTCCTGACCGTCCGCGCGGCGATACCGGATTTCGTCAGGGAGGTGTTCGCCGTAGATGGACGGCAGCTGTTGACGCAGCGAGGCGATGAGATTGGTGCTCATGGTCATTACTCCGAATCGATGGAAAGGGTGAAAGACGGCTTGCCGGAATCCACGGTGCGAGCGGCGGCGAACTGCTGTTGCAAAGCAGGCGGCCAGTTCGTGAAGCGGGATTCGGAGACGGACAACTTGATGTCGAGGTAACCCTCGACCTTCTCGCCTGAGGCGACGATGCGTTCAGCGATCTCAGCCAGTTGCTTCTGATCCCAGCTGACCTTCTTGGGCAGCTCGAACTTCAGGTGCAGCGGGCCATCGCTGATGTGTGCTGTGCCGAAGTCACGGCCGGATTCGCGCAGCGCGGTGCGTGCCTGCTCGCCGTAGCACTGATCCAGTGCCGCATCGAACTTGGTGCGCGCCTTCTTCAGCCAGTCGATGGCTGCATCGAGGTTCTTGTCGATCTCGTGTTTCTGCGCGGGCGGCAATGCGGCCAGTTGGCTGACCGACATCTCGGCGATGTCGGCAGGGAAGATGGTGATGTCATTCATCGCATCTCTCCTCAAACCGCCGCGCGTTCGGATGTCGAGTCGTGCAGCGCTTCGCGCTCAAACTCGAGGATCGCGTCGACCGGGTAGCCGACACGCTTGGACAGCTTCAGGTAGCGTGGACCGCGACCCTCACTGCGCCAGCGCTGCAAAGTCTTGGGGCTAACGCCCCAGCGTTGCGCGAGCTCGTTTTCGTTGAGCACGCGGCGATCACCGGGTGACATGGTGTTGATCGCCTGCTGTGGCGACCGGGGGATACCGCTGGTTGGTGTCTGCATGGAATGCTCCTGTGACGTTGTTGAGTAACAGGTGTCATTCCAAACTTCGGGTGGCGAACCTTTAAGGGACGCAATGGCGAACCACGACGGAACTCCAGGTTCGCCAATGGCCCAGTGCAGAAAAGCAAACGGCGAGCACATGGCTCGCCGTCATCGGATGTGTCTGGAAGCAGATCAGGCGTCGGAGAAACCGAGCAATCGACGCTGCGCAGGCCAATCGCGCGGCAGTTGCTCTTGGCGGCCACGCAAGGTGTGCAGATTCAGGTGGCGTGGCTGACGTCCTTCGAATATCGCCTCCACGATATCGGGGGCCAACATGGTCATGCGCAGGACCTCGGCAGCCCAGCCCGGTTCCACTTTGAAGGCGTGCGCCAAGTCCGTTGTCGTGGAGTAGGTGCCATCGTCGATCAAGCGCTTCCAGTAGAAGGCCTTGCCCAGCGTTTTGATCATCGGCACATCGAAGCCACCGATTCGGTCCGCGATCTCGGGGGCTGGCGGTATCAGCAGCTTCCGGTTCTGGCGGCGCTTGATCGTCAGGGGCACCAAGGTAACCCGCTGCCCCTCGCTGACATAACTGCGCGCCTCGGCTCCAATCTCGATGCGGACGGCGCGCTGGCGCTGGTGGGTCGTGGCATTCATGCCAAAGCCTCCTCGACACGCTCTTGGGACTCTTCGATCAAGGGATGCGTGCTGATGTCCGCACCGAATCCGATCCAACCGTCCTCTCGCCAAACGATATCCAGGCCGTGCCCGTGTAGTTGCACGCGTTCGATCAACAGCCGTGTAATCCGTTGCTGCTCGGCAGGGAACAGTTGCGACCACACGTCACCGATGCGCTGCATGGCGACCACCACCTGTGCCTCGTCCAGCGTCGCCCCCGCCGGATGCTGCTGGCAGGATCTCCACACTGCGATCAGCATTTGCGGCGATGAGAGCGCAGCATGGATTTGCGCCAACACTGCATCTTCGATCTCGGCGGCTGGCAGGTGGCCCACGTCCGGCGTATGCGGAGCCAGGCTGGCACCGGCGTTGCGCCGCTTGTGCAGGTAAGGCACGTAGTAGCGGTACTGCCGACCATTTTTCTTTTTGACGAAGGAGTGCAACATGCGTTGGCCATCCGGTGCAAACAGAAGTCCCGCCAGCAGTGCCGGATGCTTGGCTCGGTGTTCGCGCGGAGCCTGCTTTCGCCTCTCAATGAAGGCGTGTGCCGAGTCCCACAATTCTTGAGAAATGATGGGGTCGTGCTGGCCCGAGTACCACGTCTCGTGATTGCAGATTTCACCGAGGTAAATGCGGTTACGCAGCAAGGTAAAGAGGTACTGCTGATCGATGCTGCGTCCCAATCGCTCCCGACCGGACTGGGTGACCCATGCCTTGGTGGTATGCCCTTCGATTTCCAATTCGCGGACGAGTCGCGCAGCCGAGCCGTGCTCGGCATAGCGGCGGAAGATGTCACGCACCAGCGCGGCTTCACGTTCATTGATGACGAGCTTGCGTTCGACCACGTCGTATCCAAGAGGCGGGACTCCGCCCATCCACATGCCCTTGGCCTTGCTGGCGGCGATCTTGTCGCGGATGCGTTCGCCGGTGACCTCGCGTTCGAACTGCGCGAATGACAAAAGGATGTTGAGCGTCAATCGCCCCATCGATGTGGTGGTGTTGAACTGCTGCGTGACCGCGACAAAGGAGACGCCGTTGCGGTCGAAAACCTCGACCAGCTTTGCGAAGTCCGGCAGGCTGCGCGTGAGGCGGTCGATTTTGTAGACGACCACGGTATCGATCTTCCCCGCCTCGATGTCGATCATCAGGCGGCGCAACCCGGGCCGTTCCATGTTGCCGCCCGAGTAGCCGCCGTCGTCGTATCCGTCGTCGACGGCTATCCAGCCTTCATGCCGTTGGCTGGCAATGAAGGCCAAGCCTGCATCACGCTGTGCCTCGAGGCTGTTGTATTCCTGATCGAGGCCTTCGTCAGTGGACTTGCGGGTGTAGACGGCGCAGCGCTTCTTTGGCGTGACTGCGGGAATCTGGTTTCGCCGCACTGAGCTCATACCGCCTCCTTCTTCGAAGCTGGTGCCTTCAAGCCAAAGAACACCGGACCTGACCAGTGACTGCCCGTGATGCGTTTGGCTACAGCGGACAGGCTCTTGAAGCGTTGCCCCTGGTACTCGAAATCATTCGATCCACGCACCAGCACACGATGCTCAATGTCGTCGTAGACGCGTGTCAGGACGGTACCGGGCAGCAGGCGCTGACTATCGCCGCGCAGTTGCTTGGGCAAGATGCCGGTTTCGCCAACCTCCTCGAGCTTCTTGCGCAGTGATGGTTTCAAACCGCCAAACGCGCGCTCTTGCATCCGGTAGGCCAGGCGACTTTCCAACCAGACCCGATGGTGGTGATTCGGCCGTTCATCGAAATGGTCGTCCCAGAGAGCCCAAAGATCATCCATTGAAAGATGGGGAATAGCCGCGACGCGGGCGGCGACTGAGGCGGGCGTTGGTGAGGTTGCGTGTGCTGTCATGGGCGAACTCCGTTGTTGTGATCGGGGTTCGCATTCACGCGCTGTTGGCCGGGGAAGCCAAGGCAAACGTGCTCGCTGTTTTTGGAGATGTCGCGCGATTGGCGGACACGAAGGCGCAGCAGCGCGGCAGCCAAGAGATCAGCGATTTCTTGATGCCCGTGCCGTGGCCGGTCAGGTGATGTGCAAATGGAGATAGGTTCGATTTCTGTCATGGCAAGCGTTCCGATGGAAAACGCTGCTCATGCTAAAAACCAAGGGCACTTCGCGTAACGTGAATTAGCGTGAGTGCGCGGGTTTGGCGCTATGTCTCTTTGGGCCTATACCAAGCCGCGCGCTGGCCATTCACTTCCCGATACCGAAGCTCGAAAAGGCGGGATTCGTGCACGACCTGCCGCCAACTGCTGCACCCATACTTGGCCGGCAGTTGATCGGGATACCTTTCTGCAATCCATCGTCCAGCAGTAGCGACCGGCGTCCACTCGTCGACAGCCAACTGATCTGCCGCTTCACGCAATGCGCGAACAATTCCGGCTGCGGGCCAATCCACCGAGCCATCCGGCGCTATGCCGTTGATCACCAGATCGCGGAAGGCATCGGACTGGGCAAACTCCGCCGCCAGACGACGGGCCTGATCCATGTGCTCCGCCCAGCCTCGCAGTTGCTCAAAGTGTTGATCGACGCGACTGTAGGCCGCCGCCAAGGACTCTTGCGCACCACGGCATCCATCCTGACTCCAAAGGTCGTGCTGGTCGATAAAGTGGTGCACCAGGTTGTTCCGCAGCAGAACCAGTTCCTTCAGATCGTTTTGCGTCGTATCGAAATCCTCGGCAGACATCCGCAAGCTCATCTTCATCTTGAACGAGATGATGTTGTCGGGCGTATCTGGTTCGGCGACCTCGTCTTGCTCGCCGCTGGTGACATACGTTCCGAGCAGCGTGCCAACCAACGTACCCAGAGTCTTGTTTGCGGCATCCGCAATGCGCTCCGCTTGGTTCGATTCGAGGGGTGATCCTGACGCAGAGATTTCGTGGTGTGCCACGATGGCCTTCATCAGTTGTTCGTACTGCTGCAGACGCAAGAGACAACGGCCCAGCATTCGCTGCACCTCGCGTTGCAAGGTCTGCAGTTCTTCATCTATGGGTTGGATCGGCAAGCCTGTCATCGAGGGACTCACCGTACTGGCAATTGCCCGTTCGAGACGAACTGATCGAAGCTGTCAAAGCTCTCGCCGTCTTGCCAAGACCGATCCCATGACCGTGGTTCAGCACTTTCCAGTAGCAAAAGGGTCAGGACGCGATCTCCTGTGGTGTAGCTGTGCTTGAACTCGCGCAACTTCATGTGTGGTGCCTCCTCCGGGCACCAGATCGCTGCAGACATCTCCGTGCCATCCCACTCCTGCTCAACGGTGGAATCAGCAGCCAGGGTGCCGGGTAATGGTTCCTGCGGATCGTCAGTGCGCCGAATGCGGGCGCGCGTCTTGACCGCGCTGCTGCTGCGCCATTCGTACTTCACGAAACCGTTGTCCCAATAGACAAGGATTGCCCGCTGCGTGGTGAATTTGATGAACCGAATGCACAGCGCCTCGAACGACACCTGGAACCGTTTGGCAAGGGCGCTCAGGACATGCAAGTCGATGTGCTGGTTCGAGATCCACTCGCGCAGCAAGTCGCCAGGCATCAGCAGGTTGCTGGCAAAGTCGTCCGCCTCACGTTCGATGACACGGATAGTGTCAGCGCCGGAGTACACGCTTTCCTTGTCGCAGTTGAAACTTTGCCGCTGATCGCGGTGAAGGATGAAGTGGCCCAGTTCGTGAGCGATGGTGAAACGCTGGCGTTCGGGGTTTGCCTTGCCGTTATAGAAGATGCCCCACTCTGCGGTGTCCTGTGGGTTGCGCACCAACATGCCTTCGCAGCTATTGATGTCCAGCACCATCGGGGCCTTGATCTCCCGCACCCCTTTGCCGTAAGGCGTCTCTGGAAGCATTTGCCGGACGACTTCCAGATCCACGGCATCCGGCATGCCATCGGCGTGCCAGGCCCGCAACCATCTCAAGACGGTGCTGGCCGCGATGGAACCGGTTAGGGGCTGGGATGAGCTCAATTGTCAGACCGCCTTAGTTCTTGTCGGGGAACATGATTTTGAGTGCCTGACGGTAACGATCCTTCTCCTCGTCCGTCATTCCAGCGTACTCGCGGAAGAAGGCCACATCTTCTGGACTGGCCTGAGGAACCTGTTCAATGGGCTCGCCCATGATGTCCTCCATCGTCACGCCCAGCACCCTGGCCAAGGCCTGGACCCGTTCAGCGGAGGGACGCTGGCCGTCCTTCATCTCCAGTTCCCATATATACGCCTTGGTACAGCCGACTTCGTCGGCGACCTGTTGCAAGGTCAATTTCTTCGCCTCGCGTAAGCGTCGCAGGCGTGCTCCGAACGCTGAAGCCATAGCGATGCTCCTGTAGGGGAAAACAGTCAGTTAACAAAAACAAGACCGCCAGTATAGCCGCGAGATACAAATAAGGTCTAGATGTGCCGCTTTGATTGACAAGCGGAAATCTGAGGTTCAGAATCGCGATTGTATCTCGCTGCTTTACTTGTACGAGGTGCGTGTTCAGTAACCTAGTCGCTGGCCAGTGCAGTCCGTACATCGGTCGCAGACCTTCGACGCCGATCCAGAAAGGACGATCAAGATGAAGAAGACCTTTGTCGACGTGATGCTCGAGCTGCCGGTGGACGCCACGCTGCGCGACTTCCTGACCACCCACAGCCTGCCTGTGCCCGATGGCTTTGCCTGGGATGACACACCGGAGACCAGCCAGTTTCTGGTCGAAGCGGTCAAAGTCTGGCCCGACATTGCTGCCCGCGACCGGATGACCGCCAACCTCATGGCCAGCGTTCAGTTGGGCGATGCAGCTGGTAAGCAGGCGATGTTTGAGGCGGCCGTGGCCGATGGTGCTGCGCTTGCGGGTTTGGCGCTGTGTGCAAGCGACATCCACCGTTCCTTCTGGCTCTACGTCCACCACCCGGCACTGTTCGAGCGTGCCTATGACTTCAGCTTTTGGGAACAGCATGGGCAACAGACACAGCAATACGATCTTGGCCTGAAACGCCAACCGAACGGTTCGGATGCCAATCTGACCGCGTTGCGTCACGCCATCTCGGCCTTCTACAAGCGCGAACTCCAATGCGGAGACGGCAGCGTGGCGCACTTGGTCGAGCGCAGCCCGGGCGTGTTCCTGTTGTCGGTCCATGTCAAGGACATGGCGATGCTGCGTCTGGAGTTCGAGGGGGCGACCCTGAAACGCCGGGTCGGCAACCCCAACATCCACATGGTGCTGGAGTACGCCAAGTCCACCGGTGTCGTGCGCACGCTGGTGCGCGGCGGGGCAAAGTATCAGCAAATGCTGGTCGAGGCCTTCGCGGAGCATGTGCTGGGCGTGAAAGCAAGCGCTCACAAGATCAAGTCGCCGACTCTGGATCTGTCGATGCTGCGCACCGGGTTCGATGTGCCGGAGGTCTTTGAGGACGGTTTTTCGATGGTGCAGCTCAAGGCACTCACCCTGCTCAGCCCCGACACGGCGCTGAAGATCGAATGCACGGCGATGCAGTCCAGCCAGCAACGCTCGGTGCACGATTTGCTGAAGGAGAAACTCCCAGGCCCGCTGGAGGGTCAGTGGGCGGTGACAGCGGCACAGGTCAATCTCTATTACCCGCCCGAGCCGGGCAGGACTCGCCCCAAGGTGGTCACCATCGAAGTGACCAGCAAAGGGCGGCTGAATCTGCACAAGTTCGACGCCAAGATGCAGGCGCAGCTGGAAGGCTACTTGGTTGCGGTGGGCATCTTGCAGAAGGGCCAGACCCTCAGCGCCCAGGAGTTGCCGCCGGAGACCGACCCAGTCAGTTCTTCATCCGCTTTCGAGGACTGACCAATGACGACGCACGATGCCTGGGCCCTGGTTTGCCGACTGTTCGCAGGCGGCACGCCGGTGCTGCGGGCCACGCTGTCGCCACGCGAGGTATCTGCTTTGTCTATGCTCGGCAAAGCCGTCAGGCCAACAGTGGTGGATCAGTTTTTTGTGCTCTGTCCCCACTGTCAGCAGCATAGGGCGCAGGTCTGGGGCGATGGACGGGGCGGTCGAATCTGCCGGTGCCCGGAGTGTGGCCAGGTTCCTGTCGAGGCAATCGACGGTGCGGCGTTGGCCCTGGACGAAGACTGGCTGAGGCAGAAAATGCGCCTCGCGCTCGACATCGAGAGCCGCGACGACATCGATGACTTGGGCGACGGTGCTTGGCGGCTCGGTAATGCCCGCAGCTCGCCGGTCGTGCTGGCCCGAGATCTGACGAGAGTGCTGCATGAGCCGTCCTTGCTGGATCGTGTCCGAGTTGCGGGTAGCAACATCCGAGTCATCACTCCCAGGCCGCGCACGACTCGTGGATCGCCCTTCGGCTCAGGAGTGGAATGGCTGGCGCTGGAAGAACGATTCACGTTCTATGGCAACGGGATCTCGTTCATCCCTTCGGCACCGTCTGCAGCGCCAGCAGTGGCCGATCCGGCCGCACCTGTGAACGGGCCATTCTCGGCGGACTTCAAGTGGGCGACGCTGCCGGACGTGCAGGCCACGCCGATCCGGTTCACCGATGGTCAGGCTAAGGTCTTCGAGTCGCTGTGGTCGTTCAAGGGAGTCGAGGTGGACGGAGAAAGGATCATGCAGCGCGCTGGCCAGAAGAGCGACAAGCCGATTGACCTGTTCAAGATCAAGTCTAAGGACAAGGGCAAGCCGGAGCACGAGGCTCGACTGGCGGCCTACGGAGCACTCGTCGTCACGCAGCAACGCGCAGGCTTGTATTCCATGCCTTGCGCGGCGGCAGTGTTGGCGTGACGGACTGCTGCTCCAAGCCCACCCGACAACGAATGGCAATGGCACGCGCGCAAATGATGGTCGCAAAAGGCCATGTGCGTGTGCCACGGCGAAGAAGTTAGCGCCGATTTCGAGAGAAGAGAGGGCGGAACGGAGGGCAACCGGGGATGTTCCTGCCAGGCCACAGGAGCCTGGTCGCACACGCAGAATGTGCGGGAACCCCGCGTGTCATGCGGGAAGCACAAATGAAAACGCCCAACCGAGAACAGTTGGGCGCTGAATTTTGGTGGCCTGGGACGGAATCGAACCGCCGACACAAGGATTTTCAATCCTCTGCTCTACCGACTGAGCTACCGGGCCAAAGAAGCGAAATAATAGCAGCGCTTTTTGACCCGGTCAAGCGCCGCCGGCAAAATTCCTCACTGCTCCGCGGGCTCGGGTTTGTTGCGGCCCAGCTCCACGCCGAGCTGCTTGAGCTTGCGGTAGAGGTGGGTACGCTCGAGGCCGGTTTTCTCGGCCACGCGCGTCATGCTGCCGTGTTCGCGCACCAGGTGGTATTCGAAGTAGGCGCGCTCGAACAGGTCGCGCGCCTCGCGCAGCGGCATGTCGAACGAGAAGTGCATCTCGGCTTCGGGCAGGCGCTGCGGGCTGCCGTTGGCGGTCTCGGCGGCGGCTTCGGCGGCGG
>NZ_AQPL01000014.1:0-9022 GCF_000395345.1 Cupriavidus sp. WS
CCGCACTGGCTGGTGCCGGCGCCGCGCGCCAGCAGCGGCGCGCCGGCGTCGCGCGCGATGTTCAGCGCGAGCGCGAGGTCGGCCTGGTCGCGCGGCACCACCACGCCGACCGGCAGGATCTGGTAGATGGAAGCGTCGGTGGCATAACGCGCGCGGCTGGCGCGGTCGAACAGGACGTCTCCCCGGAGTTCCTTGCGCAGGCGGCGCGCCAGCGGACTGCCGGAGCCCACGGCCGACGGCACGAGGTGGACGGGCTTGACTAAGGGAGGCAGGTATTCGGTTTTCATGATCGTTCCTGGGCCCGGCGCCGTGCGGCGCGGGCCCGGCGCAGCCATGCCGCGCGGAATCCCGGCGCCCGGCTGCGCGGTTGTCTCCTGTAGGAATGCGCGCGCGCCGCGGCGGCGGCGGCGATACTGCCGGCACGGCCGGCCACGTGCGCGCGCTCTTGTCGCGGGCGGCAGCGCTGCCCGCCCGCCGTCCCGGTCAGCCCTTGGCGAGCGCCGGCACGGTCTGGCCGGCGAGATAGTCGAGCGCCGCGGCCACGCCGCTGCCTTCGAGCTTCACGCCGGCGATCTTCAGGCCCATCTCGCAGCCGGACAGCGCCGCCATCAGCGTCAGGTCGTTGCAGTCGCCCAGATGCCCGATGCGGAACATCAGCCCGCGCAGCTTGCCCAGGCCCGCGCCGAGCGAGATGTCGAAGCGCTCGTAGGTGACGCGCCGTACCATGTCGGCGTCCACGCCGGGCGGCATCATCACGCCGGTCAGCACCGGGCTGTAGACCTCCGGGTCCACGCACTGGATCTCCAGGCCCCACGCGCGCACCGCGCGGCGCGCGGCTTCGCCGAGCCGCTGGTGGCGCGCGAAGACGTTGTCGAGGCCCTCGGCCAGGATCATGTCGATGGCCTCGGACAGGCCGTACAGCAGGTTGGTGTTCGGCGTGTACGGCCAGTAGCCGGTCTTGTTCATCTCCAGGATCTCCGCCCAGCCGAAGAACGCCTTGGGCAGCTTCGATTGCCTGCTGGCTTCGATGGCCTTCGGCGACAGCGCGTTGAAGCTGATGCCGGGCGGCAGCATCAGGCCCTTCTGCGAGCCGGAGATGGTCACGTCCACGCCCCACTCGTCATGGCGGTAGTCGGCCGAAGCCAGGCTGCTGATGGTGTCGACCATGAGCAGCGCGGGGTGGCGCGCGGCGTCGATCGCCTGGCGCACGGCCGCGATGTTCGAGGTCACGCCGGTGGAGGTTTCATTGTGGACCACGCACACAGCCTTGATCTCGTGGCCGGTGTCCGCTTCCAGGCGCGCCTGGATCATCTGCGCGTTCACGCCGCGCCGCCAGCCCTCGATGCCGGGCAGGCCCAGGAACTCGGGTTGCAGGCCGAGGTTGCGCGCCATCTTGTCCCACAGCGTGGCGAAGTGGCCGGTCTCGTACATCAGCACCTTGTCGCCGGGGCTGAGCGTGTTGGTCAGCGCCGCTTCCCACGCGCCGGTGCCGGAGGCGGGATAGATGATGACCGGGTGCCGGGTCTTGAAGATGGTCTTGATGCCTTCGAGCACCTTCAGGCCAAGCGCGCCGAATTCCGGCCCGCGGTGATCGATGGTCGGATAGCTGATGGCGCGCAGGATGCGGTCGGGCACGGGGCTGGGGCCGGGAATCTGCAGGTAGTGGCGGCCGGCGGGATGGAAGTCCAGCTTGAGCATTGCGTTCTCCTCTCTGATGGAATCGCTCTGGTAAATCGCTCCGATGAAGCGAAATGAATTTTGAATACAATCTAGCAGACCCCTCCCTTAAAATCCGGCAACTTCCCTTGAAGTTTTCTCAATCTCGCTTGAACGCGGATTCCGTCCTGTTTCCGGTAGAATTTTTTTCATGAAACCGGAGAACACCGCCATGCCCACGGCATCGTCTTTTTCACCCGCGCAGCCATGCCGCCGCCGAGCAAGCTGACGCGCGCCATCCTGCACGACAGCGTGGTCGCGCACCTGCGCCGGTGCATCGTCGAGGGCGCGCTCGCGCCGGGCCAGAAGCTCAACGAGCGCGAGCTGTGCGAGGTCATCGGCGTGTCCCGCACGCCGCTGCGCGAGGCGCTGAAGGTGCTGTCGGCGGAAGGGCTGGTCGAGCTTTCGCAGAACCGCGGCGCCTCGGTCGCCACCATGTCGGAAGACGAGATCGGCGATGCGTTCGAACTGCTCGGCGGGCTCGAAGCGTTTGCCGGCGAGCTGGCGTGCGAGCGCATCACCGCCGCCGAACTGGCGGAGATCCGCGCGCTGCACGGCGGCATGCTGGCCTGCCGGGCGCGCAACGACCTCGCCGGCTACTACGACCGCAACCAGCAGATCCACGACCGCATCAACGCGGCGGCGCGCAACGGCGAGCTGAGCCAGGCCTACGCGGCCGTCAACCGGCGGCTGCAGGCGCTGCGGTTCCGCTCGAACCAGCAGGCGCCGAAGTGGGACAGCGCGATCCACGACCACCACCAGATGCTGCTCGCGCTCGAAGCGCGCGATGGCGCGAGGCTGGCGCGGATACTGCGCGACCACCTGCGCAGCAAGCGGGATGCGGTGCTGCCCGGCGCCGTGGCGGCCGGCCCGCTGCCCGCGCCGCGCCACGAAGAGCGCCGGCCCGCTGCCGCGCATCCGGGCTGACATGGCCCGGCCGCCGCCGGCCGCCGCGCTCGCGGTATGATTTGCGGTGCACAAGAACCGCGTCAAATCCGATCGATGAGAATCCCGTCTGTTGTGCAGCGTCCCGCCACGCTCGTGGTCTTGCTGGCGTGTCTTGGGCTGTTGCTGTGGTGGTGGCTGCTGCGCCCCACCGAGGTGATCGAGACCACACCGGTAGGCCGCGGCGACATCGAATCGAGCGTGACCGCGCTCGGCCTGCTGCAGCCGCGCAGCTACGTCGACGTGGGCGCGCAGGCGTCCGGCGCCATCCGCCGCATCCACGTCCAGCCCGGCGACGCCGTCAAGAAGAACCAGTTGCTGGTGGAGATCGATCCCGCCGTGCAGCAGTCGCGCGTGGACGCCGACCGCGCCACGCTGGCCAGCCTGCGCGCCCAGCTCGACGAGCAGTACGCGCAGCGCGACCTCGCCCGCCAGCAGTGGGAGCGCCAGCGCCACATGGCGGCCGACGGCTCCACCCGCGACGAAGACGTGCAGTCCGCGCAGGCCGCGCTGCGCGTGGCGCTGGCGCGCATCGACAACCTGCGCGCCCAGATCGACGGCGCCTCGTCCGCGCTCAAGGGCGACGAGGCCCAGCTCGGCTTCACCCGCATCTACGCGCCCATGAGCGGCACCGTGGTCACGCTCGACGCGCGCGAGGGCCAGACCCTCAACGCCACCTACCAGACCCCCAACATCCTGCGCATCGCCGACCTGTCCGCCATGACGGTCTGGACCGAGGTGTCCGAGGCCGACGTGCGCCGCGTGCGCCCGGGCATGCCGGTGTACTTCACCACGCTGGGCGTGCAGGACGAGCAGGGCAGCGCGCGGCGCTGGCGCGGCCAGGTGCGCCAGATCCTGCCGGCGCCGCCCACGCCGGCCGGCGCCGCGCCCGCCGCCACCACCGCCGGCGCGCCGGCCACGCCCGCCGGCAAGGTGGTGCTCTATACGGTGCTGTTCGACGTGGACAACGCCGACCGCGAACTGATGCCGCAGATGAGCGCGCAGGTGTTCTTCGTGGCCGCCAGCGCGCGCAACGTGCTGGTGGCGCCGCTGCCGGCGCTGCAGGCGGTGAGCGGCCAGCCCGGGCGCTACACCGCGCGCGTGCTCGACGCCCAGGGCAGGATCCTGGTGCGCGAGGTGGCCACCGGCGTGCGCGACCGCCTGAGCGCGGAGGTGCTGTCCGGCCTCAAGGAAGGCGAGCGCCTCGTCACCGGCGTGCGCTACGAGCGCGCCGCCGACGGGAGGTTCCGATGGTAGACCTGCTGGCGGAGGCGCGGCCCGCGGCGGCCGGCGCCCCCGCATCCACCCCCGCTTCCGCGCCCGCTTCCGCATCCTCCGCCCCGGCCGGCGCCGCGCCGCCGCTGATCGCGCTGCGCGACGTGCGGCGCTCCTACGCGGGCACCGACGGCGGTCCGGCCACCGAGGTGCTGCGCGGCGTCTCGCTCGACATCGGCGCGGGCGAGTTCGTCGCCATCGTCGGCGCCTCGGGCTCGGGCAAGTCCACGCTGATGCATATCCTCGGCTGCCTGGACCGGCCCAGTTCCGGGCAATACCGCTTCGCCGGCCAGGACATCGCGCGCTTCGACGCCGACGAGCTGGCCTGGCTGCGCCGCGAGGCCTTCGGCTTCGTGTTCCAGGGCTACCACCTGATCCGCACGCTCGACGCGCTGCGCAACGTGGAGATGCCGGCGGTCTACGCCGGCGCGGGGGCGGACGCGCGCGAGCACCGCGCGCGCACGCTGCTGGGCCGGCTGGGGCTGGCCGAGCGCGCCGCGCACCGGCCCGCGCAGCTGTCCGGCGGCCAGCAGCAGCGCGTGTCGATCGCGCGCGCGCTGATGAACGGCGGGCACATCATCCTGGCCGACGAGCCCACCGGCGCGCTCGACAGCAAGAGCGGCGCCGAGGTCGTGGCGCTGCTGCGCGAGCTGGCCGACGCCGGCCACACCGTGGTCCTCATCACGCACGACCGCGCGGTGGCCGCGCAGGCGCGGCGCATCATCGAGATCCGCGACGGGCAGATCGTGTCCGACACCGGCAATGCCGCGCCGCTCGCGGAAGCCGGCGCCCCGCCCGCCCCGCCTATGCCACCCGTGCCGCCCTCGCTCGACGCGCGCCGCTTCCCCGCCGCGATGGCCGCGGGCGTGGCCCACACCGCGCGCCCCTGGACCGAGATGCGCGAAGCCTACGCGGCGGCATGGAGCGTGATGTGGGCCAACCGCTTCCGCACCGCGCTCACGCTGCTCGGCATCATCATCGGCGTGGCCTCGGTCATCGTGATGCTGGCGGTGGGCGCCGGCACCCAGGAGAAGGTCATCGCCAAGATGGCGAGCTTCGGCACCAACCGCATGTACGTGGTGCCCGGCGGCGACAACGCGCGCGGGCCGGGCGGCGTGCTCACCGAAGCCGACGTGCCGACCGTGCGGCAGGCGCCCCACGTGGCGGCGGCCATGCCGATGCTGCGCGGCAAGGTCACGCTGCGCGCCGGCAACCTGGACAGCTTCGTCAACGTGTGGGCCGTCACCACCGACGCGCAGCGCATCATGAACTGGAAGGCCGCGCGCGGCCTGTTCTTCAGCCAGAACGACGAGCGCAGCCTGGCCACCGTGCTGCTGCTGGGCAAGAAGACGCGCGAGCGCATGTTCGGCGACCAGAGCCCGCTGGGCGCCTACGTGCTGGTCAACAACGTGCCGTTCCAGGTCATCGGCGAGCTGGAGGAAAAAGGCGCCACCTCGGGCGACTCGGACGACGACGACGTGATATTGATGCCCTACTCCACCGGCAGCCGGCGCCTGCTCGGCACCACGCAGTTGTCGTGGATCTCGGTGCTGGTGGACAAGCTGGAGAACGCCGACGATGCCGCGCGCGGCATCACCGAGGCGCTCGAGGCCAGCCACCGCGTGCGCGACTTCCGCGTGTACAACCGCGCGGCCTCGGTCAAGGCGCAGGAAGAAACGCAGCAGACCATGACGATGATGCTCGGGCTGGTGGCGGCGATCTCGCTGCTGGTGGGCGGCATCGGCGTGATGAACATCATGCTGGTGACGGTCAAGGAGCGCACGCGCGAGATCGGCATCCGCATGGCCACCGGGGCGCGCCAGCGCGACATCCAGCGCCAGTTCCTGACCGAGGCCATCACCGTGACGCTGGTCGGCGGCGTGGCCGGCGTGATCGCCGGGCTGGCCGTGGGCGCCGCGCTGATCCACTGGGAGGTGCCGGTGGTCTTCTCGGTGCGCGCCATCCTCGGCGCGTTCGGCTGCGCGCTGGCCACCGGGCTGGTGTTCGGCTTCATGCCGGCGCGCCAGGCCGCGCGGCTGGACCCGGTCGAAGCGCTGGCCAGCGAATGAGGCGCCCGATGCGATTTCCCATGCCCGCCCCGCGGCATTCTCCCCCGCGCCCTTCTCTTGCGCGCGCGCCGGCCTGGCTGCTGGCGCTGGCGCTGGCCGGCTGCGCCGGCGCGCCGCCCGGCGACGTGCCGCCGCTGGACGTGCCCGCCGCGTGGCGCCATGACGCGGGCGCCGCCGGCGACCCCGCCGGCCCCGGCTGGTGGCGGCGCTTCGGCAGCGGCGAACTGGCCGCGCTGATCGAGCAGGCGCGCGGCGGCAGCTTCGACCTCGCCGCGGCCGCCGCGCGCGTGCGCCAGGCGCAGGCCCAGGCCCGCATCGCCGGCGCGCCGCTGCTGCCGGAGGTGAGCCTGAGCGCCACCGCGCAGCGGCTGCGCGAGCCGCAGGCCAGCGTCACCGGCTACTACACGGCCGAGCTGTTCGCCACCTACGAGATCGACCTGTGGGGCGGCAACGCCGCCGCGCGCGACTCGGCGCTGGCCACGCTGCAAGGCACCGCCCGCGCGCGCGACACCGTGGCGCTGACACTGACGGCGTCGGTGGCCGCCAGCTACCTGCAGGCCGCGGCGCTGCGCGAGCGCGTGGACATCGCGCAGCGCAACCTCGCCACCGCCGAGCGCATCCTGGCGCTGGTGGCCTCGCGCGCCCGCGCCGGCGCCGCCACGCCGCTGGAGCTGGCGCAGCAGCGCGGGCTGGTCGCCACCCAGCGGCAGGACCTGGAGCAGCGCCGGCAGGAAGCGCGCGGCAGCCTGACCGCGCTGGCGATCCTGCTGGGCCGCCCGGCGCCGGGCTTCGACATCGCCGCCAGCACGCTCGACGGCATCGCCATGCCGACCGTCGCCGCCGGCGTGCCGGCCGGCCTGATCGTGCACCGGCCCGACCTCGCCCAGGCCGAGCGCGCGCTCGCCGCGGCCGACGCCGACATCGTGGCCGCGCGCGCCGCCATGCTGCCCTCGCTGACCCTGACCGCGGGCGCCGGCGTGGGCGCGGACCGGCTGCACGACCTGCTCGACACCTCGCTGTACAGCCTCGCCGCCGGCCTCGCCGCGCCGATCTTCAACGCCGGCCGCCTGGCCGCCGGGCGCGACTTCGCCATCGCCCGGCGCGAGGAACTGCTGGCCGCCTACCGCGGCGCCATCGTCAACGCCTTCGGCGACGTGGAAAACGCGCTCAACGCCGTCGACGGGCTGACGCGCCAGCGCGACGCGCAGGCCGAGGCGCTGGCGCAGGCGCGGGAAGCCGCGCGGCTGGCCGAGTCGCGCTACCGCGCCGGCGCCGAGACGCTGCTGACCGTGCTCGACGCCCAGCGCACGCTCTACGCCGCGCAGGACAACGCGGTGCAACTGCACCTGGCGCAGCTGCAGGCCAGCGTGGGGCTGTTCCGCGCGCTCGGAGGGGGATGGGAAGATGGCGCCGCCGCCGGCGGTGGCAACCTGCTGTCGCGGGACGCGCGGCCGGGGACCCGCGGCTGACCGAAGCGGCGCCCGCGCGGCGGGCGGCGGGCGGCGGGCGACGTTCAGGCCCGCGGATACAGTCCCAGCCGCTGCGCCTGCACCCGGGCCAGGCCCAGCAGCGCATTGGTGAACGGCGTCGGCACGGCCGTGATCTGGCCCAGTTCGCGCACGGCGGCCACCAGCGCGTCGAGCTCGACCGGCCTGCCGGCCTCCACGTCCTGCAGCATCGAGGTCTTCATCGCGCCGAGCCGCAGCGTGACCGCGAGACGGTCGGCCGGCGCCTGGTCGATCGTGATGCCGCAGCGCTCGCCGATGGCCTTGGCCTCCAGCATCACGGCGGTGACGAAATCGCGCACCAGCTCGTCGCCGAGGATGCGGTCCGAGGTGGCGCCGGTCAGCGCGCTGATCGGGTTCATGGTCATGTTGCCCCACAGCTTGTACCAGACATCCTGCTGGATGCGGTCCGACGCCTTCGCGTCGAACCCGGCGCCGGCGAACATCGCCGCCAGCGCCCTGACGCGCTCGCTCGGCTGCCCGCTCGCCTCGCCCAGGATCAGGCCGCGGCCCTGGCGGTTGCGCACCACGCCCGGCGCGTCCAGCATGCAGCTCGCGTGCACCACGCAGCCAACGGTCTGCCGCGCCGGAATGGCCGCCGCGATCGCGCCGTCCGGGTCGACCGAGGCCAGCCGCTTGCCGGCGAACGCCGGGCCCAGGCCATCGCAAAACCACCACGGCACGCCGTTCATCGCGGTCAGGACGGTCGTGTCCGGACCCAGCAGCGGCGCGATGCGGCCGGCCACGGACGCCAGCGCCGGCGCCTTCACCGCAACCACGACGAGATCCTGCGGGCCAAGCGCCGCCGGATCGTCGCTGGCGCGCACCGCCACCGCGCGGGGCTCGGCCTCCTGGCCCTCTCCCTCCACCAGCCGCAGCCCGTGGCTGGCCAGCGCATCGAGCGTGGCGCCGCGCGCGACGACGCTGACCTGCGCCCCCGCCTCGGCCAGCTTCACGCCGATCCAACCGCCGATCGCGCCGGCGCCGTAGATACAAACCTTCATGTGTCACTCCTTGTAGCCGGGACCGATACGGTCCAACGCGACGGAACGCGCCCCCTGGGGCGCCGGCCATCGCCATCACTTGCCGTGGATCACCTGCTGTGGTCGTGGCGGTCCCCGCCCATCGGGTCGACGATGATCATGGTGCGGTCGAGCACGCCGCGGTCGTCGAAGTAGATGCTGAAATGCGCCTGCAGATAGCCGTTCGTGTACATCCGGTACGACCATGCCTCGCGCTTCATCAGCGGGTAATACTCCACCGGCTCGCGCGGCATGCCGAAGCGCTCGACCACGTCCTGCTTGGTCCAGACGCCGGGCTTGGCTTCGTAGATCTCCTTCTCGGTCAGCATCTGGCGGAAGTTCGTCAGCCTGCCGCCGGCGTCGAAGTCCGCCGCGTAGACCTCGTGCCCGAGCGGCTGCCGCGAGTAGATCCAGCGGCTGGTGCCGTCGGCCAGGTGGTAGACGTCGGTCGGGTTGCCGAAGGTGGTCTTGACCGCGTCTTCGGGCGCGC
>NZ_AQPL01000015.1:0-4796 GCF_000395345.1 Cupriavidus sp. WS
GCGCGCCGAACGTATCGCGCACGGCACTTTCCGGGCTGCCGATCATCTTCTGCGCGGTCTGGACGGGTTCCAGCGACGCGCAGGCGGACAGCGCGGCGGCCGCCGCCAGCGCGGCGATCCATCGGGTGATTCGATATGTTCGATATGTTCGATATGTTCGATATGACATGAGCACTCTCCAGCGTCGATGCAGGCCGGTCCCGGGAACGGAAACCGGCTCCGATGCGTCAGCATAGCCCCCTTGATCGTCCACCTCGCCGGGGGTGCCCGCGCACCGGATCCTCGCCGCGCCTCCGGCAAACCCGCATCATGAAATCCGGGATCATTATTGTACTTTGCGATTATCCGATAATTCCGACTCTCCGGTTTATCTATTGCAAGACAATGTTGTAGAGAATCACTAGACATGACACTCCGTGCCGCTTTCCGAAATCGGCACCGCAAACCCCGCTTCGCCCCGTATCCCGCCTGCGGCAAGGATCAGCGCCAGTTGTCATGCTGGCGCAATCCAGGCGTAATGCGTGCCCCAATAGACTCCGGTTTCTATTTTTTTATTTCGATAAATGACAAGCCGGAGAACAAGAATGAGGAAGACAAAATCCGCTCGCATCAAGCTGGCGGCGCTGCTGTGCACCGCGGCGGGCACCGCGCTGGCGCAATCGAGCGTCACGCTGTACGGCGTGGCCGACGTCGGCGTCGAATACCTGTCCAACGCGGCCGCCAAGGGCAGCAAGGGCAGCGCGTACCGGCTCTCGTCCGGCAACATGTCCACCTCGCGCTGGGGCCTGCGCGGCGTCGAAGACCTCGGCGGCGGCCTGAAGGCGGTGTTCGACCTGGAAAGCGGCTTCAACCTCGACGACGGCGGGCAAGGCGGCAACCGGCTGTTCGACCGCAGCGCGGTGGTCGGCCTGGCCGGCGATTTCGGACAGGTCACGCTCGGGCGGCAGACCACCCCGCTGTACGACACCACCATCCGGCTCGACCCGATGGGCTTCGCGCCGCGCTACTCGCTGTTCCGCAGCGACGCGGTGCTGGCCGGGCGCGCCGACAACGCCATCAAATACCGCCGCAGCGTCTCCGGCCTCACGGTCACGGCGCTGTACAGCTTCGGCCGCACCGGCGCCGGCGAAGTGCCCGGCGACAACAAGGTCGACCGCAGCCTTGGCGGCAGCCTGTACTACGAGAACGACACCTTCGCCGCCGGCCTCGTCTACGACGAATACCAGGGCACCTCCGTCGCCGCCCGCAACCAGAAAGACCGCCGCGTGGCGCTCGGCGCCAGCTACGCATTCGGCCCGCTCAGCCCCTACGCCGGCTACCGCTGGCTCAACGGCGACGTGGGCGGCGAAGTCCGCTCCAACCTCTACTGGCTCGGCCTGCGCTACAAGGCCACGCCCGCGCTCTCGTTCTCCGGCGCGGCCTACTACACGGACTTCAGGAACAGCAACGCCGACCCGATGATGTTCGCCGCCTCGGCCAGCTACGTCCTCTCCAAGCGCACCGACGTCTACTTCAACGCCGCCTTCGCGCGCAACAAGAACGGCTCCGAACTCGGCCTGAACGGCTTCAACGCCACCACCGGCGCGCCCAACAGCGTCATCCCGGGCAGGAACCAGACCGGCGTGGTCGCCGGCGTGCGGCATCGCTTCTGAGGCGCCAACGCATATCGACGCTCTCCGCCTGAAACGGGAGCCTTGCGCCCACCGCGTTCCGACGCGGTGGGTTTTTTTGTTTCGCGGTGACGCGGCTAACGCAGATCGTCGAACTGTGCCAAGGCGCCATACGGGGGCGCAGCGTTCCACGGAATGGTCTGTGATTTCCGAGACGCTGCCCCGGCAATCCGGAAACGGGATACTCGCCGAAAATTCCGAGTTGGCACAGGTCTTCACGCTGCCGTGGTCAGCTCCTGGACCACATGGCCTTCGGCGACCGCTTCGCATTGCGCGATGGCGAATCCGATCCCAGGCGGGTTCGAGGGCGAATGGACGCGTTCCGAAGCATGTTCACCCCGCCGGCGTAGACCCGCCCTGCGGTTACACCCGCCATTCACGACGCATTCACCTCCTCCCGGTCCTGTGCCGCCACCACAGGACCATGACAGTCAGCAGGACAATGCAGAGCGACGATGCCACAAACGCGGCATCGTCCTCCTGCGAAGCGTTCTTCGCCCCATACACCGACAGCCACCACCGCCACGGCGAACCCGAAAGATTGGGAGCCACGTCGGGATGCGTGGCCCACCAGACAGCATTCGCGGCGACCGCTGCCGCCAGCCATAGAACCACCAGAATCATTTTCAGCATTGCCATCGACGCACGGCGGATGCCGCGCCAGGAGTCATCCCTGTCCCAGGGACCATGAAGGCAAATGGATAGCATCCGGAAAAGTGCGCGTCCATTGGACGCGTCCGAGAATCGCCCGGCGGCATTCATGGCATATCGGGTAGCGCATGGCCCCATCACGCGGCCGCCGCAACCGGGACCGGCAGCGGACCAGCATCGCCCTAACCAAACACCTTCCCCGGATTCATGATCCCCAGCGGATCCAGCGCCTGCTTGACCCTGCGCATCAATGCCAGTTCCAGCGGGTCCTTGCAGCGGATCAGTTCGTCCACCCTGGCCTGCCCGATGCCCTGCTCGGCGCTGATCGATCCGGCGTGGCGGCGCACGCTGTCGTGCACGAGGCGCAGGATGCCGTCCGCGCTGGCCAGCAGTTCGGCGTCGCTGCTGTCGGCCGTGCGAATCACGTTGTAGTGCAGGTTGCCGTCGCCGAGATGACCGAAGGTGATGCAGCGCGCGCCGGGATGGCGCTCGCGCAGGCGGGCGCCGGTTTCCTCGACGAAACCGACGATGCGCGAGGTCGGCACCGAGATGTCGTGCTTCACGCATTTGCCGTGCTCGGCCAGCGCCAGCGTGATGCTCTCGCGCAGGTGCCAGAAGGCGTCGGCCTGGGCCAGGCTGCCTGCGATGGCGGCGTCGCCGATCTCGCCGGCTTCGAGTGCTTCGCCCAGCAGGCGTTCGAGGCGGCCGCGCGCGTGCTCGCCGCCGTCGCCGCCATCATCGCTGTCGGAGGTTTCGAGCAGCACGTACCAGGGCGCGCCCGCGGGCAGCGGCAGGCGTTGCCGCGGGAATACGCGCGTCACCAGTTCGAGCGCGTCGCCAGACATCAGTTCGAAGCCGGTCAGCGCCGCGCCGGCGCGCGTGCGGCTGCGCGCCAGCAGCGCGACGGCGGCGGCGATCGAGTCGGTGGCGGCCAGCGCCGTGCCTTGCGCCGCCGGCAACGGGAAGAGCTTGAGCGTGGCCGCGGTGATGATGCCCAGCGTGCCTTCGCTGCCGATGTAGAGATCGCGCAGGTCGTAGCCGGCGTTGTCCTTGCGCAGCCCGCGCAGGCCGTGCCAGATCTCGCCTTCGGCGGTGACAACCTCCAGGCCGAGCGCCAGTTCGCGCGCGTTGCCGTAGCGCAGCACCTGGGTGCCGCCGGCGTTGCTGGCGAGGTTGCCGCCGATCATGCAGCTGCCTTCGGCGCCCAGCGACAGCGGGAACAGCCGGCCGGCCGCGTGCGCGGCAGCCTGCACCGTCTGCAGCACGCAGCCGGCTTCGACGGTGATGGTGTCGTTGGCGGTGTCGATCTCGCGCACGCGGTCGAGGCGGCCCAGCAGGACCACCACCGCGCGGCCGCTGGCATCGGGCGTGGCGCCGCCGCACTGGCCGGTGTTGCCGCCCTGCGGCACCACCGGCGCGCCGTGCCGCGCGCACAGGCGGACCACGGCCGCCACGTCCTCGGTGCTGCCCGGGCGCACCACCGCGAGAGCATTGCCGCGATAGAGCTTGCGCCAGTCGGTCAGGTACGGCGCGGCGTCGGCGCCGGTCAATACATGGTACTGGCCCAGCAGGGCTTGCAGGGCATCTAGCAGGACAGGCATGAATCTGGTTTCCTCAATCGCGGATCGGCGTAATCAGCCCGCGCCCTTGCAGGTAGGACGCGGCGTTGTCGATCACGAGCTGCGCCATGTCGCGGCGCGTTTCGTGCGTGGCGCTGCCGACGTGGGGCATCAGCACCACGCTGTCCAGCGCCTTGAGCGCGTCGGGCACCGCCGGCTCGCGCTCCAGCACGTCGAGGCCGGCGCCGCCCAGCCGTCCGGCCGCCAGCGCCGCCACCATCGCGTCCTGGTCGATCACGGTGCCGCGCGCGATGTTGACGAGGATGCCTTGGGGCCCAAGCGCCTCGATAATTTGCGCAGACACCAGGTGATGCGTGGCCAGGCCGCCGACGCAGGCCACCACGAGGAAATCGGCCCAGTCGGCCAGCGCCGCCAGCGAAGGCTCGAAGCGGTAAGGACTGCCGGCCCTGGGACCGCGGTTGTGATAGGCGACCTGCATGTCGAAGCCCAGCCCGCGCCGCGCGATGGCCTCGCCGATGCGGCCCATGCCGAGGATGCCCAGCCGCTTGCCGCCGACGCGCGTGGACAGCGGAAACGCGCCGATGGTGCGCCATTGGCCGCCGCGCACGTAGCGGTCGCCTTCGGCGATGCGCCGCGCGGCGGCGATCAGCAGGCCCCAGGCCAGGTCGGCCACGCAGCCGTCGAGCACGTCCGGCGTGTAGCTGACCTGGATGCCGCGGGCGCGCGCGGCGCCGAGGTCGATGGTTTCGTAGCCCACGCCCCAACTGCAGATCGCTTCCAGTTCGGGCATGAGCGCCATCATCTGCGCGCTGCAGCCGTAGCGCACCGAGGTCACCGCCACCCGCGCGCCGGCGCCGCGCGCCGCCAGGCAGGCCAGCGGCTCGCTCTCCCGCCA
>NZ_AQPL01000016.1:0-10688 GCF_000395345.1 Cupriavidus sp. WS
GGCTCGCTCTCCCGCCACAACGGAAGCACCTCGTAGCGCTCGCGCAGGCAGGCGTCGGCCCATTCGCCGAGCGGCGCGATCTGCACGATGAAGGGCTTGCGGCTCATTTGAGCGGGATGTAGTTGGCCGCGGCGGCGGCCTCGGCGAAGGTCTTGCCTTCCCGGATGCCGCGCTCGACCGCGAGGTCGACTTCGAGCGCCTGCTCGGCGGCGGCAAGCGCGCGTTCGATGTCGGCGGCGGGCACCACCACGATGCCGGTATCGTCGCCGATCACCAGATCGCCTTCGCTGACCGGCACGCCGCCGATGGTCACGGTGCCGCCCAGCTGCTGCAGCTTCAAGCGCGTCTTGCCGGTCAGCGGCGTGACCCAGCGGCTGGCCAGCCACAGGCCGGCGGCCTCGATCTCGTCGGTGTCGCGGCAGGCGCCGTCGATGACCACGGCGGTGGCGCCGCGCGCCACGGCGGCGGTGGAGGCGATGCCGCCGAAAGTGGAGATCGGCGCGCCACCCACGTCGATCATCAGCACCTTGCCGGGGCCGCTTGCCGCGACCAGCTTGCCGACCGCGAAATCGGCGCGGTCGAAATCGCCGAGCTGGCCCCAGCTATGGCGCGCCGTGGCGGCAAAGCCGGCGATGCGCCCGCCGCCGCTGCGGCGCGCGATGCCCTGCACCACGCCGGCGATGCCGAGGGTGTCGAGCGCGTCCGACCAGGTGCTGCTGCCGATGCGGCCGCAGCGCGCGAGGAGGTCTTGCTGTGCTTGCGTCATGATGTTGTCCCTGTGTGCGTGAAAAAAGAGAGCCGCCGCCGCGTCAGTCGATCTGCGCGCCGGACAGGCGCACGGCTTCGGCCCAGTGCTTCGCCTCGCCCTGCACGAAGGCCTGGAACTGGGCCGGCGGCGTGTTGTTGACCTCGCCGCCCATCTCCACCAGCTTCTGCGTCACCTCCGGCGTGGCGACGATCCGCGCCACGTCCTGGTAGATCTTGTCGCGCAGCGCCGGCGAGAGGCTGGCCGGCGCGAACAGGCCGAACCACGTGGCCGCCGAGAAATCCGGCATGCCGGCCTGGGCGAAGGTGGGCACGTCGGCGATGGCGCCGATGCGCTCCGGGTTGGCCAGCGCGATCGCCTTGAGCTTGCCGGACTTGATGTGCGGCAGCGCGGCCGACAGCGTGACGAAGGCCATCTTGACCTGCCCGCCGAGCAGGTCGGTCAGCATGGGCGCGTCGCCGCGGTAGGGGATGTGCACCATCTGCAGCTTGTTGCGCCCCTTGAACAGCTCGCCGGTCAGGTGCTGCGGCGTGCCGTTGCCGGTGGAGGCGAAGCTCAGGCCCGGATTGGCGCGCGCGTAGGCGATCAGCTCGGGCAGCGTCTTGACCGGCAGCGACGGCGTGACCACCAGCACCAGCGGGATGGTGGAAGTCAGCGTGATCGGGGCGAAATCCTTGACCGGATCGTAGTTGAGCTTCTTGTACAGGCTGGCGCTGATGGTGTGCGCCGCGGTGGTCAGGTACAGCGTGTAGCCGTCGCCGGGCGAGCGCGCCACCAGTTCGGCGCCGAGCAGCGTGCCCGCGCCGGGCCGGTTGTTGACCACCACCGGCTGGCCCCAGGCGTTCGAGAGTTTCTCCGCCAGCAGCCGCGCGATCACGTCGGTCGCGCCGCCGGCCGGATACGGCACCACCAGGCTGACCGGCTTGGCCGGAAAGGTGTCGGCCATCGCCGGCATGCCGAAAAGCGCGCCGGCCAGCAGCCATGCGCACGCCATCCATCGCCTCGGTTTCATCGTCTGTCTCCTTGTGTTTTTGTAGGTTGTGCCGCTACCGCGCCGCGCGCGGGTCCGGGTCCCGCAGCACGTACTGCGCCCCGCAGCGCGCGCAGATCTCGCGCACGTGGGCATCGAGCCGCGCGGGCACCGGGATGCCGTGCGCCAGCCGGTGCCGCCGCGTCTGTTCCTCGGGGTCGCCCGCCACCAGCACGGGCTGGGCGGGATCGGCGCTCGGGGTCTCGTGCATGACGTCGATGGCGGCGTCGAGGTCGGCCTCGAACTCGCCTTCCTCGCGGAAGCTGCGCGGATCGATGGCCATGAAGAAGTGGCCGATGTTGTCGGGGTCGCCCGGCTTCTGCGTGCGCTGGCGCAGCGGCGAGAACGAGCCGCCCGTCAGCGTGCCGCCGAGGATGTGGACCATCATCGCCAGGCCGTAGCCCTTGTGGCTGCCGTGCTCCAGCGAGCCGCCCAGCGGCGTGAGGCCGCCGTCCGGCCGCTTGAACACGTAGTCCATGCCGAGGTGCGGATCGGCCACCGGCGCGCCGTCCGCATCGACCACCCAGCCTTGCGGCAAGGGCTTGTCGTTGAGGTGATAGACCTTGACCTTGTTGGCGGCCACCGTGGTGGTCGACATGTCGAGCACGAAGGGCGGATGGCGCCCGGCCGGCGCGGCGAACGCGAGCGGATTGGTGCCCAGCACCGGCACCGTGGCGCGCGGTGGCACCAGGCTGATGCCGCGCGTGGCCGTGCAGACGAAGCCGAGCAGCCCGCGCGCGGCGGCCATGCGGGCATAGACGCCGGCCGCGCCGAAATGATGGGAGTTGCGCACGCCCACCACGGCCACGCCATGCAACAGCGCCTTGTCGGCGGCCAGCTCCATCGCCATCGCTGCGACCGGGTGGCCGAGCCCGGCGCCGCCGTCGACCAGCGCGGTGCAGCCGGCGTCGCGCACCACCCGCGGCCGCGCCTGCAGTTGCAGCATGCCGGACTGGCGCATCTCTTCGTACATCATCAGCATCGAGACGCCGTGCGAATCGACGCCGAACAGGTCGGTCTCGACCATCAGCCCGGCGGTCACGCCGGCGAGGTCGTCGGCCATGCCCCAGGCATGGAGGACATTGAGAATCTGCCGGCGAACCACGTCCGCCGGGACATGCAGGATTTCGGTCATGGGCGCGAGTCGCCTTGTCGGTTGGTGGAGGTCACGCGAAGCCGTTCATTCGATCCAGTGATGGGCCGCCCACATGCGCCGGAATCCCGCCTCGGCGCCGTCCAGGCGCTGCTTCCACTCGGGGCCGGGCAGGTAGTCCATCTCGGTGAACTGGGTCTTCATCATCTGCTGGAACGCGGGGTCCAGCGCCACCTGCCGGAGCGCGGCGCCAAGCTGCTTCTCCACCGCGGACGGCAGCCCCCTGGGCGCGACCACGCCGCGCTCGGACGCGAACACCAGATCGACGCCCTGCTCGCGGAACGACGGCACCGCCGGCGCGAGCTTCGAGCGCCCGGCCGAGGCCTGCGCCAGGATGCGCACGGTGCGGCCGTCGTAGGGCAGCGCCTCGCCCAGGTTCATGCCGGCGATGACGGTGTGCCCGCCCATCAGCGCGTTGCGCATCGGGCCGGCGCCGTTGAACGGCACGTGGTTGAGCTGCGTGCCGGTGAGGCCCTCGAACATCACCATCGCCAGGTGGTCGTCGGTGCCGGAGCCGGTCGAGCCGTAGCTGATCGCGCCGGGGTCCTTCTTCGCCGCGGCGATCAGCTCGGCGAGCGTCTTGTAGGGGCTGTCGCGGCTCACGCTGAACGCGCTGGGGTCGCGCACCAGCGTGGCGAGGTAAGTGAAGTCGCCGGCGCCGAAACCGGCGTTGCGCTCGATCGGCAATGTCACCAGGCCGGGCATGTTGGTCATGCCGAGCGTGTAGCCGTCCGGCCGCGCGCGCGCCACGTAGGCCAGCCCGATGCCGCCGGCCGCGCCCGGCTTGTTGACCACCACCACGGAAGCGCCCAGCGCCTTGCCGAGAAAGCTGGCCAGCGCGCGGGCAGTCAGGTCGGTGCCGCCGCCAGCGGCGAACCCCACCACCAGCTCGATGGGCTTGTCCGGCCAGGCCCGGGCCGGCGCCGCGCACAGCAGCGCGCATAGCGACAGCAC
Organism: Cupriavidus sp. WS; assembly: GCF_000395345.1. Taxonomy (NCBI): domain Bacteria; kingdom Pseudomonadati; phylum Pseudomonadota; class Betaproteobacteria; order Burkholderiales; family Burkholderiaceae; genus Cupriavidus; species Cupriavidus sp. WS. The sequence goes on from NZ_AQPL01000016.1 coordinate 3,904, forward strand.
CACGCCGCCGAGTCGTGAACGTAGCTGCATCTCGTCTTGTCTCCTTTGCTCATGACGCGCATGCCGGTACATGGCCGGCATGCGTCGGTCGTGCTGCCGCGCGCCGCAGCACGCGGCTGAATGCTCAGCGCATTCAGCGCGCCTCCTGCGCCTCGCGCCAGGCCAGCAGGCGGTTCACGCCTTCGCGCATGCGCACGGTCGGCTGCCAGCCGATCAGCCGGCCGGCGAGGTCGTGCGGGATGTGGAAGGCGCCGCCCGAGGTCAGCCGCACGGTGCCGGGCGGGTCGGGGCGGATCTCGGGCTTGAGGTCGCTCTTGCAGAATTCCAGCACCAGCCGCACCAGCTCGCCGGTAGTGACCGGCTCGGGGCCGGACACGTTGACGGCCACGTCGGTGGCGCCGCTCTCGAACGCGGCCAGGTTGGCGCGCGCCACGTCGGAGACGTGCACGAAGTGCTTGGTGTCGGTGCCGTCGCCGGGCAGCACCGGCGGCTCGCCGGCGCGCACGCGGTCGTAGGTCTGCATGATGTACAGCGAATTGGCCGCGCGGTAGTGCTGGCGCTCGCCGTACACCGTGGAGTAGCGCAGCACCACGTAGTCGAGCTGGTGCTTCTGGTAGAACTGGCGGCACAGCTGCTCGCCCATGATCTTGGAGGCGCCGTACAGGATCGCCGCGGGCGGCGCGCCGGTCGAATGGAACGGGCCGCCCTCCTCCAGCGCGCCCTGGATGCCGGTGCCGTAGCCGTAGACCGCGTTGGACGAGGCGAACACCACCTTCTTCACCTTGTTCACGCGGCACGCCTCGAGCATGTTCTGCGCGCCGCGCACGTTGACGTCCACCGCCTGCCACGGCGTCTGCGCGAAGCCGAGCGTCATGTAGGCCGCCAGGTGCAGCACGCCGTCCACGCCCTCGGTGGCGGCCAGCAGGTCAGGCAGGCGCATCAGGTCGGCCCTGACGATCTTCACGCGCGGGTTGTCCTGCAGGTGCGCGATGGCATCGAGCGTGCCAAAGGCGAAGTTGTCGAGCAGCAGCACTTCGCCGACGCCGGCCTCGAGCAGCAGGTCGGCGGTGTGCGAGCCCACCAGGCTGGCGGCGCCGGCGATCAGGATGCGCGCGCCGCGCAGCGGCAGGGCGGCGTCTTTCGTTGTGCTGATTGTATTGGTCGTGTTGGTCATCTCGTTTTACAGTCCCAGCGGTTTTTCGTGCAGTCCCCAGTACACGCTCTTGACCTGGCTATACAGGCGCAGACCGTGCAATCCCTTTTCGCGGCCGATGCCGCTGTCCTTGAAGCCGCCGAACGGCGTGGCGATGTGCGATTGCTTGTAGGTGTTGATCCAGACCGAGCCGGCTTCCAGCTCGCGCGCCACGCGCCACGCGCGGGCGTAGTCGCCGGTCCACATGCCGGCGCCCAGGCCGAACGCGGTGCCGTTGCCCTGCTCGATCACGTCGGCCTCGTCGTCGAACGGCAGCGCCACCAGCACCGGGCCGAAGATCTCTTCCTGGCACACGCGCGCGCGGTTGGACAGCCCCTCGATCACGGTCGGCTGGTAGAACCAGCCGTGGCGCAGCGCGGCGTCGGCGGGAATCGCGCCGCCGGCCAGCACCTTGCCGCCTTCCTGGCGCGCCAGGTCGACGTAGCCCGCCACCTTGTCGCGGTGCGCGCGCGAGACCAGCGGGCCCATCTGCGTGGCCGGGTCGTCGGGCAGGCCGACGCGCACGGCCAGCGCGCGCGCGACCAGCGCGTCCATGAAGCGCCGGTAGACCGATTTCTGCACGAACAGGCGCGAGCCCGCCACGCAACTCTGGCCGGCCGAGCCGAAGATGCCCGAGACCACGCCCGCGACGGCCTTGTCGAGATCCGCGTCCTCGAACACGATGTGCGGCGACTTGCCGCCCAGCTCCAGCCCGACCGGAATCAGGCGCTGCCCGGCGATCGCGCCGATGACGCGGCCGGTCTCGGTGCCGCCGGTAAACGACACCATGCGCACGCCCGGATGCCTGACCAGCGCCGCGCCGACGTCCTCGCCGTAGCCCGGCAGCACCGTCAGCAGCCCTTCGGGCAGGCCGGCCTCGGCGCAGATGCGCGCGAGCTCCAGCGCCAGCTGCGGCGTTTCCTCGGACGGCTTGACCAGCACCGCGTTGCCGGCGGCCAGCGCGGGCGCGGCCTTCTGCGCCTCGTTCATGATCGGCGAGTTCCACGGCGTGATGGTGGCCACCACGCCGAACGGCTCGGCCAGCGCCATCGAGAAATACTCGCCGCGCGGCGCCGTCATCTCGTTCTGCCAGGTCTCGCACACGGCGGCGTAGTAGCGGAAGTTGCCGGCCGCCATGTCGACCATGTTCAGGCATTCCTTCCACGGCTTGCCGCTGTCGAGCATCTGCAGGCGAGCGAGCGGCTCGCGCTCGGCCGCCAGGCGGCGCCCGATCTCGTACAGCGTGGTGGCGCGCTGGTCGGGCCGCAGCTTGCGCCACGGCCGGGTGCGGAACGCTTCCCAGGCGATGGCGACGGCTTCGTCCACGTCCTTGGGCAAGGCCCGGGTGACGATGCCGGCGATGCTGCCGTCGGCCGGGTTGATCGAGGTGATGACGGTGCTGTCGTCGCCCTGGCTGGTGCGCCATCCGGCGCCGAGGCGAAAGGGTCTGATGGTGGATGCGTCCATGATGTGTCGGAGGAAAAAGTTTGGATGTCCGGCTCCCGCCGCGTGCGGGAGGATGCGCGGGACGGCGGTGCCATCATCGCGCACGGCATTCATAGGGACAAATTGATATTCATCGGGATTTATTAGCTGGCACCAATGAATGCGGAACGCCTAGGCAATGGCGGCCGGCGGCAGGTGCAGGCAGGCCACATCCACCGGCACGCCGGCCACGCGCGGATAGCGCCGCAGCACCAGCGGGTCGTGCCCCGGCACGATGTGGTCCGGCGACGCGGCAGCGGCCGCCAGCGTGGCGTGGCCGGCCAGCATGGCGGCCACGTTCAGCACGATCGGGAACGGGTTGCGGCGCTCCATGTTGGCGTAGTAGTGCGCCGCGTCGGAGGCCAGCACCACCCAGCCGCGCGCGGTATGCACGCGCACCGCCTGCAGCCCCCTGGTATGGCCGCCGATGTGCATCAGCTCCACGCCGGGCGCGAGCGTGGCGTTGCCGTCGTGAAAGCGCACGCGCTCCTCGTAGACGCGGCGCACGAGATCGCACACGTCCTCCACCGCGTAGGCGCGCCGCATCGTCGGCTCGCACATGCAGCGGCCGGTGGCGTACTCGACCTCGGCATCCTGGATGTGGAAGGTGGCGTTGGGCAGCTTGTCGAGGTTGCCGGCGTGGTCCCAGTGCAGGTGCGTGATCACCACGTCGCGGATGGCCGACGGGTCCACGTCGAGATGGCGCAGCGCCTCGATCGGGCAATGCTCCAGCGCGCGCTGGCGGCTGCTGGCGCTGCGCTCGCCGAAGCCGGTATCGACCAGGATCGCGGTCTGGCCGTGGCGCACCAGCCAGACGAAGAAGTCCATCGACACCGCCGCGTCGTGCTCGTCCCGGAAGATGAAGTTGTCGCCGGTGCGCCGCGCCATGCTGGCGAAGCGCAGCGCGTAGATCTCGTATTCGGGCAAGGGTTGCTGTTGCATCGTCTGGTCGTCTCCTGTGTTTGTTCGTGTTTGCGTGTTCCCGTGTTCCGGTGTTCGCATGCGCCGCTACACGCCGAGATAGGCCTTCTGCACGAAATCGTCGGCCAGCAGTTCCGCGCCGGTGCCGGCGCGCACCACCTCGCCCTGCTCCAGCACGTAGGCGTGGTGCGACAGCTTCAGCGCCAGGCGCGCGTTCTGCTCCACCAGGATGATCGAGGTGCCGCTCTCGCGGTTGATCGACTCCACCGCCGCGGCGATCTCGGCGATCACCTTCGGCGCCAGGCCCAGCGAGGGTTCGTCCAGCATCAGCAGGCGCGGCTGCGCCATCATGGCGCGGCCGATGGCCACCATCTGCTGCTCGCCGCCCGACAGCGAGCCGGCCAGCTGCCGGCGGCGCTCGGCCACGCGCGGGAACAGCGCGTACACCTGGTCGATGGTGCGGCGGCGCAGCGTGGCCGAGCGCACGGTGTGCGCGCCGACCTCCAGGTTCTCCAGCACCGTCATGCGCGCGAACAGCCGCCGGCCCTCGGGCGACAGCGCGATGCCGCGCTCCACGCGCGCCGCGGCGGAATGCGCGGCGATGTCCTGGCCGGCCCACGACAGCTTGCCGCGGCTGAGCGCCTTCAGGCCCATCAGCGCCTTGAGCGTGGTGGTCTTGCCGGCGCCGTTGGAGCCCACCAGCGCCACGATCTCGCCCTCGCCCACGGTGAAGGACACGTCGCGCACGGCTTCCAGCGGGCCGTACTGCACCGCGAGGTTGCGCGCTTCAAGAATGGGCATAGTCGGGGGCTCCCAGGTAGGCTTCGATCACGGCGGGATTGGCGCGGATGGCCGCGGGCGTGCCTTCGGCCACCTTCCTGCCCTGCACCAGCACCACGATGCGCTGGCACAGTTCCATCACCAGCGCCATGTGGTGCTCCACCAGCAGCAGCGCCAGCCCGCGCTGCTCGCGCAGCACCCGCAACAGTCGCCCGAACTCGGCGCACTCCTCGCCGTTGAGGCCGGCGGCGGGCTCGTCGAGCAGCAGCAGCGACGGCCGCGTGGCGATGCCGATGGCCACGCCCAGCTTCTTCTGGTGGCCGTAGGCAAGTCCTCCCGCCGGCACGTCGCGGTACGGCCCCAGCCCGGTCAGCTCGAGGATCTCGCCGACCTCGCGCGCGATGCGCGCCAGCCCCGCGCGCCGGCCCGCGCTGGGCAGCGCCTGCGTCCATACCGAGCCGGGCAGCGTGGAGATGGCGCCGCGGTAGATGTTCTCGGCCACCGTGGCGCGCGGGTAGACCGACGCCGACTGGAACGTACGCGCCAGCCCGTGCCTGACCACGCGGCTGGGACGCTGGCCGGTGATGTCGCGGCCGTGGAACGTCACGGTGCCGCCGGACGGCGCGATGCTGCCGCTGATGAGGTTGAAGGCGGTGCTCTTGCCCGCGCCGTTGGGACCGATCAGGCCGACGATCTCGTTCGCGGCCACGCTGAAGCTCAGCCCGGAGACGGCCTTCAGGCCACCGAAGGTCTTGTCGAGTTGCACGACCTTGAGGATCTCGTTCATTGCCGTGCTCCGCGCCTGCGCTGCGCCAGTCCCGCGAGGCCCTGGGGAAGGAAGCGCAGCATCAGGATCAGCGCCACGCCGTAGAAAATGTTCTGGCTCTCCACCGCGCCGCGGAACAGCTCGGGCAGCGGCGTCATCACCAGCGCGCCGACCACCGGCCCCAGGATGAAGCTGCGTCCGCCCACCACCAGCATGATGATGACCGCGGTCGACAACGCGACGTTGAACGACTCCGGCGAGATGTAGCCCAGGTAGTGCGCCGTCAGCGCGCCGCCCAGCCCGGCCAGCGCGCTGCCGGCGGTGAAGGCGAACAACTGCGTGCCGCGCACGCTGACGCCGCTGGCCTCGGCCAGCGCGGCGTTCTCGCCCACCGCGTCGATGGCGTGGCCGGCCGGCGAGCGGAACAGCACCCACAGGAACGCCACGCACGCGGCGGCCACCGCGGCGGCCAGGCAATAGAACGCGCTCTTGCTCTCGAAGGCAAAGCCGAACAGCGCCGCCGGCGGGATGCCGGTGATGCCGTTGGCACCGCCGGTCACGCTTTCCCACTCCAGCAAACCCAGCCGCACCAGCTCGCCAAAGGCGAAGGTGATCAGCACGAAGTAGACGCCGGTGAGCCGCAGGATGATCGCGCCCAGCAGGAAGGCAACCGCGCCCGCCGCCAGCATGGCCACTGCCGCGCCGGCGACGAACGGCATGCCGCCGCGCATCACCAGCAGCGCCGCGGCGTAGGCGCCCAGCCCGACGAAGGCGCCGTGGCACAGCGACACCTGGCCGGCGCGCGTCAGCAGCGACAAGCCGCTGACGATGACGACGTTGATGCACACCAGGATGGCCAGGTGCAGGTAGAACGGCTGGTCGAACACCAGCGGCGCCGCCAGCAGCACGGCCGCGGCCAGCGCCAGCCCCGCGCGCGCGCCCGGCTTGCGCTGCCCGCCCGGCAACGCCACGTCCTGCAGCGCGCCGGCCGGCGGAAGAACGATCTTGTGGTCCGGCATATCAGGTCTCCGCGCGTCCGAGCAGGCCGGCCGGCCTGATCACCAGCACCACCATCACCAGGGCGAAGATCAGGATGTCGGCGGTGCTGCTCTTGAGAAAGGTGCTGCCGAAGCTCTCCGCCACGCCGAGCAGCAGGCTGGCCAGCGCCGCGCCGGGAATGCTGCCCAGCCCGCCCAGGATGACCACGATGAAGGCCTTGAGCAGCGGCGTCGCGCCGATGAACGGCGACACCGAGAACAGCGGCGCCATCAGCGCCCCCGCAATCGCCGCCAGCCCCACGCCGATGCCGAAGCCCAGCGGGTACATGAACTTCGCGCGCACGCCCTGCGCGGTGGCGATCTCCATGTCCTGCACCACCGCGCGCAGCGCGCGGCCGGTGCGCGTGTGGCCGAGGAACACGTAGAGCACCAGCAGCACCGCGGCCGAGAATCCCACCACGTACAGGCGCGACATCGGCAGGGTCACGCCGCCCAGCGACACCGCGCCCTCGGCCACCGAGGGCATGAACTGCGGATCGGGGCCGAACACCATCAGTGCCACGGCCTGCAGGATCATCGCCAGGCCGATGGTGGCGATCATGCCGTTGAGCTCGTCGTGGCGGAACGGCTTGAGCACCAGCCA